>JAMOMM010000480.1 GCA_027067085.1 Hyphomicrobiales bacterium | reverse complement strand
CCTACCCGCCACTGCCGCAGAACCACCCGTTTGTAAAGGCACCAGCGTATTAGAAACCGAGCGGAAAAAGAATCCTCAAGAATATGACGCTGCAATGAAGTTGGCGGCAAAAGTGCCCAATGGCAATGCGGTGTTTTGGAAGGTTGAGAAAGATGGCATTGCAAAACCTTCATATCTTTTTGGCACCATTCACATTACCGACCCGCGCGTTAATGACCTTCCTGCCATTACCCTTGATGCCATAAAAAATGCGTCGGTGATTGCATTAGAACTAAAAGAAGTTGGCAGCAAAGCTGCACAAACCAACGCTTTAATGAAAAACCTGACATTAACGGTTTTAGAACCAGGCGGACATTTATGGACTATTATGGGAAAAGAAAATACGGCCCTTGTTCAAAAGGAGCTAAAACGCCGTGGATTGCCCGCGTTTATATTTGGCGGCATGAAACCTTATGTCCCCGCTATGATGATGGGCGTGCCTTTGTGCGAATTAAATCGTAAAAAAGCTGGTAAAAAAGTGCTCGATGAACGTCTTGCGGCAATGGCGGCAAAGTATAAAATCCCTCTTGTTGGTTTGGAAAGAATGCGCGAGCAACTTGCCGCCTTTTCAACCATGCCCATGGAAGCCCAAAAAGCTTTTCTCGTGCAAACAGCCAAGAACGGACCACGCGGCGCTGATTATCTCGAAACCATGGTGCAGCTTTACCTAGAACGTAAAATGAATATCATGACGGGTTTAATGCTACTAGAAAACAAACAAGGCGTTGCCGATCATTTCAGCGAAATTCTCCTAAAAAAACGCAACCACGTCATGGTCAAACGCGGCACACCTTTGCTTGAAAAAGGCGGCGCATTTATTGCGGTTGGTGCCTTGCATTTACCGGGTAATGATGGTCTGGTGAAATTATTCAGACAAAAGGGGTTCACCCTCACCCCCATCAACTAGCAGACATCACCACATGGCCCCTCAACCAAACCCCGTTCACAGCGATGAAACGCTCCCCACCCGATCAGAAGTCATCATCATTGGTGGTGGCATTATCGGCATCACAACGGCGCTTGAATTAGCCGAACGCGGCCATGAAGTCACCGTGCTTGAAAAGGGCATTATCGCGGGTGAACAGTCCAGCCGTAATTGGGGTTGGGTGCGCCAGATGGGTCGCGCTCCACAAGAAATTCCACTAATCGTTGAATCAACCAACATTTGGAAAACCCTCAATAAACGCGTTGAGGCCGAAACAGGTTATGTCCAATGCGGCATCACTTATTTACTCAACAACGATAAAGACATCACCCATTACAGCCATTGGAGTAAAGAGTACGCGGCACCTGGTGGCATTAAATCTGAAATTATTGGCCAAGAAAAAATAGACCAACTGTTTCCCCAAAACACTGCCCAATGGAAAGCCGCACTTTATACGGCCGATGATGGCCGGGCCGAACCACAATGGGCCGCCACCGCCATTGCCCATGCCGCACGAAAAAAAGGTGTTAAAATTTTCACCAATTGCGCCGTGCGCGGCATCGATACATCGGCAGGAAAAGTCAGCGGCGTGGTAACCGAAAAAGGCTTGGTAAAATCAAGTACGGTTGTTATTGCAGGCGGGGCATGGTCCAAACATCTGTGTGATCGCTTAGGGTTACGCTTACCGCAACTCACCACCATCTCGTCAGTCTTGCGCACCAAGCCACTAGAAGGGGGCAGTGACGGACCAATGGTCACCGCCTCGGGTGATAACTACACCTTCCGTAAACGCCAAGACGGCGGCTATACCATCTCCCCAGATTTTTATAGTTATAGCGCCCTAACACCCGCGCACTTTAAATATGTGTTCGACTTTTTACCGCTGTTGGTTAAAAATTTTAAAACCACAAAAATGCGTCTCGATGGTCGGTTTTTTTCTGAGTTTGCAGATATTTTCAACACCCGCTTAGATGCAGTATCTCCGTTTGAGAAAATGCGTATTCTT
This sequence comes from Hyphomicrobiales bacterium, assembly GCA_027067085.1. Taxonomy (GTDB): domain Bacteria; phylum Pseudomonadota; class Alphaproteobacteria; order Rhizobiales; family Aestuariivirgaceae; genus JALWJW01. The sequence continues at coordinate 4,510 of JAMOMM010000480.1, read as the reverse complement.
GACCCCAAACCCGTGAAGTGGATGCTTGATCTAGCCCTAAAAAACCTCAAACGAGATTTCCCAATTTTCGAACCTATTCAAACCGTGGAACGCTGGGCGGGCGTTATTGATGTGACACCTGATGAAGTGCCAATCATTGATCGCGTTGCCGCCCTTGAGGGCCTTATCATTTCAACTGGTTTTTCTGGCCACGGCTTTGGCATTGGTCCAGCCGCTGGTCGCCTCACCGCCGATATTGTTACGGGCGACAAACCGTGCGTTAACCCAACTCCTTTTAAGTATGAGCGCTTTTCGTGACCAGTGTTTCAACTGCAAAACTCGATCACGCTGGCATTATCTACGGCATCATCGGTGCAGCTCTGTTTTCAACCAAACCAATCTTAATCAAATACATTTATGAATATGGTGTTGAATCCACTGTGTTAATGACCTTGCGCATGGCCTTTTCATTGCCATTTTACTTGGCGTTTGGTTATCTCGCGATTAAGCAGCGCAGCGCGGCTGGCACCCCAACTGATTTCTCCATCAAAACATTGGCCATCACCGCCCTGATTGGTATCAACGGTTACTACTTAGCCTCGTTTTTAGACCTTGAAGGCCTAAACTATATTACCGCCCAATTTGAACGGTTGATCCTGTTTACCTATCCCGTTTTTGTCGTCATTCTTAGTGCGCTGTTTTTTGGTCGCAAAATCACCATGCCAACAATTATTTCACTTTCGCTAACCTACGCAGGTTTAGCAGTTGTATTTTCTCACGACTTACAAAGCTTTGGTGATGATATTTTAAAAGGCGCACTGTTGGTCCTTGCCGCCGCTTTTTCCTTTGCTGGCTATGTGGTGTTTTCAAAAAACCAAATCACCAAACTAGGGGCACGACTGTTCACCTGCTTTGCCATGATCGCTGCCAGCTTTGCTATTGGCATCCACTTTGCCATTTTCAGTAACCTCAACGCTTTAGTTCAGCCTTGGCAAGTCTATGGTTTAGTTTTGTTGATCGCAATTTTCGCTACAGTAATCCCAACATTTTTCATTGCTGAAGCCATCGCCCGCATCGGCCCTGGTCCCTCTAGTATTCTTGGCAGCGCTGGTCCAATCTTCACAATTTTAATGGCGACATCATTGCTGGGCGAAGAGTTCACCACCAGTCATTTGATTGGCACAATGTTAATTGTAGCAGGTGTAGCATGGCTAGCTTGGCCACGCGCGAACCCCAAATCGAATATTTAATGAACTTGGCGGTTTTGCCAAACCCAACGCCCTGCCATTGCCAAAGCCATAACAAAAACAGCCACAACACCATATGCATTGGTGGTTGAACCAGTTGCCGAGCGTGTAACATCAAACAAAACAAAACCAATGCCGAGTACACACGCAACACACGCCAAAGACATCACAATCAATATAATACTTTTCAAAGGGCCATTTTCCATTCAAGTATTATGACTTTTGCACTGCCTCGTTACAAGGCGTTGACTCAAAAAAGCAAACACATTTTGGTGTCGATAATTTCAAGCATAAAAAAAGCCCCGCTGCTCGAATGCAACGGGGCTTCTAGAGTCGGTCTGGTTTAAATCGAACCAGACCGGCCAGCTTAAGGTATTGATAATCTTGCGTTTCATGCAGTGTTTGTGATTCAAACAAAACATGAAACGCTCTAGATACTTGGTAAATTTAAAGGCTTATAAATAAGTCACTTTATAGATATGACCAGAACGCGCCTTTACACGAAGGCGATACCATACGCCACCACGCTTAGCGTGGAAAGTAAAACGACGACCTGAGCAATCAATTGCGCGGATTCTGTAATAACCACGATTACGAATAATCCGGCGAGCACGGCTACAACGATTTACATATCGAGGACGCGGCCGATATACAGGCACTGGGCGATAATATGGCTGGTAATAACCAGGGTTGTAATAACCCGGGCCTCCAATGCCTATATCAATATTAACCCGTGCTTGTGCTTGTTCAACAGGCTGAAACGCTACAAAGCTAGCAACAAGTGCGAACGCTGCAATGATTGTTTTTTTGAACATTGGTGTATTCTCCCAATTAATTGAAATTAAAATGCTTTTTCCTAAAAGCGGCGAACAACTAAGCCCACACTGTCATACGATAGCTGAACAAACCCTATGACACCGTCCATCTTAGAATCATAACACAAAAAGTGACCTACAGTCATGTATAAAATTTTACGTAATTCCACAAAAATGTCACCTAACGGTCACCGTTTTTAGCAATTTGCCATGGTTCTGGCATATCACAGCCTTTTCTCCACGTTTAACTACACAACGACTTACCACTACGCACCCTCCATCAGCAAATCCACCTACGAGTAAGTAAAACTGGCATTGCTATTGCGTTTGATAAGTCAGGGAGAAATGCAATGTCTCAAATTGAGCCAAAAAAGACTTATCAGTCCCCAAGAGTGGGTAGATCATCACCAGTTTCCGCAGTTCAAAATGCGACTGGCATGACAAATGCGCAAGCAATTGAGTTAATGAAATCAACTCAAATAAATGCTGCCGAAGACAATAACGCGTTTTTTCGCTGGGCGCGCGCTGGCCGTTTTGCTCGGTTATTTTCCATCAAATCTCCCCAACCAATCGATCGTCAGGCTTTGCTTCATCAATCTAACGAAGCCCTAATCGCCAAACTCACTTCGATTGACGCTAAGTTGGAGGCTGTAAAAGGAACGCCTTTTCAAGACATTCACAATGGCGAACTCACCCTTGGACGCGTGATTATTGGCGAGCAGATCAGGCGGCTTCGCTTAGCTGTTGCTGGCAAAGAAAATCGCCATTCAGTAAAGCCAAACAAATTTAAATCCGATGAGTCAACGCCAACTCAAAAAATCATTCAAGGGGATGACAGCAAGTGATTCAAAGCGGTTTCAACATTGGGCAAGACACAACACCTGCCCCCATACCTCAAACTTTTTTAAATAGCCAAGATCAAGCACTGCTCAACGGCTTAGCTGCGATGCAACTTGACTATGGCCAGACCAAAGAAGCTATTGCTCTGTTAATTCTTAGCGAGACATCAGATCCTCAAAACCCAAACACACTACGCCTTTTAACCCTTGCTTACATTCGTTTGGAATGGTGGGAAAAGGCCGATCAAACATTAGCCCGCTATAAAAAAGAAATTCGCCAAACCAACAGTTGGACCCATCTATACACCAGCTTATGTTTCTTAGGCACACGCAACTTACAAAAGGCCCATCAACATTTCCGCATGTTTTGCCAACTTAAATTGAAGGCAAAACAATAATGGAACAGGTAAAAGGCTTTTTATTAAAAATTGCTGCCCGCCAAGATCTTGCCTTGGTGATGCTATTGATGATTATCATCACCGTAATGATTATTCCGTTACCAACGGTTTTAATGGATGCATTGATCGTTCTCAACATGTCACTCACCATTTTGATTTTGATGGTTTCAATTTACCTCAAGAGGCCCGATGATTTCTCGGTTTTTCCCTCAGTCATTTTACTTGCAACAACCTTTCGTCTTGCAATTTCCATATCCACAACACGCTTGATCCTATCGCAAGGCGATGCAGGCGATATTGTCCGCACCTTTGGTGTTTTTGTAACCCAAGGCAGTGTCGTGGTTGGCATGGTCATCTTTTTAATCATCACCACGGTCCAATTCATTGTCATCACCAAAGGGTCAGAACGTGTAGCCGAAGTTGCGGCTCGCTTCACTCTTGATGCGATGCCTGGCCGTCAAATGGCCATTGACGCAGAATTGCGCAACGGGGACATCGACCAAGAGCAAGCCTCAAAAAAACGCCAAGCCCTACAAAAAGAAAACCAATTTTTTGGGGCCATGGATGGCGCAATGAAATTTGTTAAAGGTGATTCAATCGCTGGCATTATTATCATTCTTGTCAACCTTGCTGGTGGCTTTGGCATTGGTACAATGTCTGAAGGCATGACAGCTGGTGATGCCGCAAGCCTTTATTCTCGCCTAACAATTGGTGATGGCCTCATCAGTCAAATTCCAGCGCTACTCTTAGCCATCTGTGCGGGCGCTGTGGTAACGCGCGTCACAACAGATGACCAAACTGATTTAGGCACAGACATTGTCGGCCAACTCGCCCATTCAAGCCGCGCACTAATTATTGCAGGTATCATTTTAGCCATCATTGGTTTGGTCCCTGGTTTCCCACTTGTTTTCTTCCTTATTGCAGGCGGAATTTTAGGCGGCTCAGGGTATTTAATAAACCGCAAAGAGCACCGACAAGAACAAGAAGCCCAAGCAATCGACCAGCCAGCCGTCCACCAATCTGGCGGTCAGCCTTCAGAAGCCGAGACAAACCAACCACAACAGGTCAACCAAGATACCAGTGTTAAACCAACTGATATTGTAAGCATCAACACAGGCTCAAAACTATTCCAAATAATCGATAAAGAAACGTTTGCCCTTCGTCGTAAAAACTCTTTGTTAATGCTTGAACATAAAATGGGGCAATTTTTGCCAGAGTTTGGCTTCACAGAA
>JAMOMM010000479.1 GCA_027067085.1 Hyphomicrobiales bacterium | reverse complement strand
ATCCTGTAATCTCTCGTAAGGTGATAAATTAACAAGGCGAACTTAAAACGGTAACTGTCACTTCACCGCAACTTTTAAAGGGTGTGATGCGCTTTAACCGTAAGATAAGTGATTACTTGCCGTTATGGTTATGCCCACCTGCTTCAGCTTCGGTCAGATTCATACTAACTGGGTGGCGGTGGAATCTGTCAAGCATGCGAGCGATATCTACTAAAAGCAATCTAGCCATATCATGGCTGAAACCGTGTCGTATCAAAATACGCTGAACCACTAGATCGGTCCTTTCAGGCGGCATAGAATAAGCTGGCACCAGCCATCCGCGCGTGCGCAAGGCGTCAGCCAGATCAAATAAGGAAAAGGTTACATCCGCATCTGATTTCAATTTCCAACTAATCGCTGGAATTCCTTCTTCATTGCCATTGTGGATCATCTCAAACGGTCCCATCTTGACAATTTCCTTAGCAAGAAACTGAGCGGTATCGTATAGTTCCTGTTGGATTTTACGATATCCTTTTCTGCCTAATCGTAAAAACAGATAATATTGGCTAATGATTTCTCCAGCAGGACGTGAAAAGTTCAATGCAAATGTTGGCATGTTTCCACCCAGATAGTTTACGTTGAAGATAAGGTCTTCAGGCAAGTCTTCCTTGGTTCGCCATAAGGCCCAGCCGACACCAAGTGGCGCCATGCCAAATTTATGACCCGAGGCGTTAATTGACTTTACTCTTGGTAGCCGGAAATCCCATTCCAGATCAGGTAAAACAAAAGGAGCCAGAAAACCACCGCTTGCGGCATCCACATGGATAGGAATATCAAGGCCGCTTTCTGCTTGTAAGCGATCGAGCGCATTTGAAACAGCTTTAACTGGTTCATACTGACCAGTGAACGTAACTCCCAATGTTGGCACAACCCCGATAGTATTTTCATCGCAACGCTCCAACACCTCTTGTGGTGTCATGATTAAGCGACCTCCTTCCATTGGAATTTCTCGAATTTCGATATCCCAGTAACGACAAAATTTGTGCCAGCAAATTTGGACAGGACCAGTTACAAGGTTTGGTCTGTCAACAGACTTACCTTTTGCCCGACGTTTTTCGCGCCAACGCCATTTTAGGGCCATGCCACCCAGCATTGCTGCTTCGCTCGAGCCAGTCGTTGAACAACCAACGGTGCTGCTTGCTTCTGGAGAGTTCCACAAGGCGGCTAGAATATCGACGCAACGTTGTTCAATCTCAGCACTTTGGGGGTATTCATCCTTGTCAATCATGTTTTTGTTAACGCTTTCAGCCATCAGTTTTTGCACCTCTGGCTCCATCCACGTTGTGCAAAAAGTAGCAAGATTTTGTCGGGCATTTCCATCTAGCATTAACTCATCCAGCACCGCATCATAAGTTGTGCGGGGATCGGATTCATCGTCGGGCATTATAAAACGGGGAAGTTCACTTTCCATTTCAGCAGATGCATAAGGATCATCTACTGCTGAATGAGATATCGTGTGTCTTTTATGGTGTAAAGCCATGACATGGTCTTTCTTTCTTGTCGTTAAGAAATGTAAACCTGCCGAGGAGTTATCCCGGCAGGTAAGGTATTTACTTACTTAGATTCGCCATCAGATAGTTTTTGTACCCAACTAGCCTTTTTAAAGACTTGGATCATAAAAGGAGCACCACCAAATACGATCAGGCCAATAATTACAGTGCCGATGTACATAGCTGGGGATCCCACTGGAATCTGGCTGGGAGGGAAGAATGAAACGACTAAGGCAAAAGCAACGGCCAGAAAACCTCCGCCTGCAATCAGCCACATACCCAATTTGCCTCCAGGTACCTGAAAATGGCGATCCGCGTCAGGTTTGCTGTAGCGTAATTTAATCGCTGCGGCATACATAAGCAGATACATCAACAAATACAGAGAAACAGTCATCGCACTAAGCAGATAGAAAGCTGCACTGGGATTTGGAAAAATCAAATAGAATGATCCCAAAACGGTCACAATAGCAGCCTGTAAAAGCAAGATAGCGACAGGTTGGCCCTGTTTGTTACGTTTGGCAAAGCCAGGCGGAATTTCGCCATTTTCAGCTGTTTGCAACAGTGAACGGCTTGGTCCGCCAACCCACGTTACAATTTGGCCAAGTGCTCCAAGAGCAAGAAATGCAGCAGCAATTGGCACCATCCAACTAAGACCAAAAATATCCAATGCCTCTTTAAAGGCCTGCATGATACCTGCTGTCAGGCTAAGTTCTTTCATTGGAATAATAGATGCAACGGCAAGCGATCCCAAAGTGAATAGAACAAACACAATCAAAGATGCAAGAATCATTGCTTCAGGGAATTGACGGGAAGGTTTTTCCATCAGGTTCGCACGGGCGCCTTGAACTTCAACACCAGCAAACAGCAAAACAGTGCCCGCTAAAAAAGCGATACTGCCAAATCCCGTTATGTTGGGCAACCACGGATGTACCTGATTGTTGCTAGCTGATGCAGCATCAGCCACACTTGTTTGCAACATTTCCATTGGATGGCCCATGAACAGCCAAGCAGCAGCCAATACCATAATAAACAGACCAGGAACAACCGTTCCCAGCACGAATAACCACTGAGAGGCTTTGCTGTAACTTTTTTCACCTGCCATCGTCAAAAAGGTGGCAAACCAGTAAACTGCGACTACAACACCAAAATTCATCCATTGGTTCTTTGCTAGCGCGGGATCTCCGATCATATAAGAGAGGGTCGCAGCGACAAAGCCCAGCACAACTGGATACCAAACAACATTCTGGATCCACTGTAACCAAACAGCGGCAAAACCCCACTTGGCGCCAAATGCCTCTTTCACCCAAGTATAAATGCCGCCTTTGTCACGATTGAACATTCCTCCTAGTTCTGCCGAAACCAAAGCTCCAGGAATGAGGAAAAATAGTGTGGCGAAACCGATATAGAACCACATGGTCAGGCCTTCTTTGGCCATCATTGGTAAGCCCCTCAGGCTTACAACTGCCGCAGCCGTCATCAGGGCTACTGCCCATACAGTATAGCGCGATTTTCTCAGCCCTTCTGTATGGCCGACTTTTGAAAGTTCACTCATTGTTTTATTTCCATTTTTGTTAAACCCGCCATGCTAACTAGACACCAGAGTCAATTTGGACAGTGTAGCTAGTGCAGATCAGTGGCGTGGTTCGTTTTAGGCCCCATAGATTTTGTATTTATCAAGACGCAATGTGCGTAGTGATATCATCGCTACCAGTTTTGAGGATATCTCGGGCACGCTCAACTTCGGCTTGTGTGCCATGAACAATCAGCAGAAACTTGTCGGACTTTATCGCCATTTCATATTTAATAACGCTTTCGCGCGGAACGCCGATGCTGTAAATTGCGGCCCCCAGAGCGGTCATGCCACCAGTTAGCACCGCACCTTCCAATGCGCCGATTAAAGCAACTGAAATTGGGCCTGCAACTACTAACGGACCAAAAGCCGGGATCCAGAAAAAGCCTGCACCAAGCAACAAGCCCCACAGGCCACCCCAGAAAGCACCCTGTTTGCCCCAGAACATAACTCTGTCACCAACGGTGTAATATCCAAGGGGTTCTTCTTCTGTGTGATAGCCTTTACCAACAATTGACAATTTTTTCATGTCGAAATCAGCTTTTTGCAAGTCCTTGACCGCTTGTTCGGCTTCAACATGTGTATTAAAAATTGCAATGCAACTGTTTTCTTTTTTCATTATCTTTTCCTTAATATAAAGAGCCTTGTTATTTTCGGCAGTGCCAGAAACTAAGGCTGAATTGCTCTCTGCGACGGCCCTCTTGAGAGGTTGCCAGTTCAGTACATTGGCTCTTTCAGAGAGCCTCTTGGGAGAGATCAAGATTTAGGGCTTTTACTATTGATCCAAGATAACTTCTGCTACCTAGGTCACAATTAGCGGTTTTTAATAGTAATTTTATATCTTTTGAGGCTTGCAGGTTCGTATTGTAGCTGTGCTATCACAGCCTATGCCAGACCGTTTAATCTGGTCTGACATAGCGATTTGCGAGTGGCGGAGGAGGGCATCCTTCGACATTTTCTGTCTTTGTTATTCTGGTTGAAAAAGTTCAATGGTGTCAACCACAAGGCGGTCTGTCGCTGCTTTCAGTGCCAAATTTGCTTCATAAAACTTATCATTTTCTAAAAAATTTGAAGCTGCTTTTACATCTTCAATTGTAAGCCCGACAGGTATTAGTATGCGGCGAATACGAACGTCAATCGATGCCAACTTCAAAGTTTCGATGGCTTTCTTACTGGCGCCTGACTTTAACTGTTTATTGGCTTTAGCCAGTTTTTTGCTCTTTTCTGGGGAGGAAACAAAACTATCTGCAACAAACAATGATCCATCAATTGGCACCAATTTGAGTACGGCAGAACCAGACGTTGCAAGGCCTGTAGATTTAATATATTTTGCATCATCCTTGGCAACGATTTTCAGATACTCTCCAGCTGAAGCAACGAGGGTCTTTGCAAGTTCAGGCTTATCATTAAAAATTGCAATACGGGCACCCGAAATAGCTCGCATGGCTTGAAAGCCAGCATTAGACATTCTGGTAGCAAGGGCTTCAGATTCTGCGGTTTTACCTGATGCAGTTACTACAGCATCAGTTGTTTTTGTCTGGGCTGCAATTGCCGAAACCATCGGTGTTAGCGTAAGGCCAGAAGCAATGGTTAAGCCAATGATGAGCTGTTTCATTTTTAGAGTTTTCATTGTATCATCCTATTTTTATTAGCGAAATTCACACCTAGAATAATGTGAAATATTCAGGAGAAAGTTCCTTCGAACACAACCAACCTATTGCGGTGAAAATTCACAGGCAGTGACTTGAGTAACACTTTAACCATTTGTAATTTTTACATTTGAGCCACTATGTTGATTTATTACTCAACACTCGTTTCGTTGACTCTTTTGATGAAATGCTCGGTAAAATAAGGACGTAAAAAATGATCACCAGCAATGAAAGAACTTAAAATGCCATCGGTTGATTTAAGTCTTGCCCTGCAAAACGCGACATTTTTTGAAAACTTCACAGAAAAAGAAATCCAGACGGTCCTTTCTGTTTGCACTTTGGAAACTTGGCAAAAAGGGCACAGTATTTTATCACAAAACTTGCAAAATACTCTTTATTTTGTTGTTTCAGGGCATGTTAAATCAGTGCAAATCAATGCCGATACTGGACGGGCATTTACACTGTTTTTATTTGAGGCGGGTGATATTTTTGATATACTCCAACTGCTTCATAACTCTAGCAGTGATGCGATACTTGAAGCTCATGACAAGGTTTCTGTACTTGCTATGCCGAAAACAGCCGTTAGCGACTGGGTTGACCAGTATCCAGAATTTAATCGTGCACTATTGCCTTATTTAGGGAAAATGATCTCGTATCTTGAAGGCATGGCAACCAATCTTGCCTTACATGATACAGAAACTAGACTTGCACACCTTATCGTCCATCACTTAACTTCTGAAAGTTTTAACGGGTTTCATCTTTTAAATAATTTAAATCATGAAAACTTGGCACAGATGATTGGTAGTGTCCGTACTGTAGTCAACAGGCAGCTGCAGCACTGGCGACGGTCAGGCATTATTTCAACAGAAAATGGTAAGATTACGATAGAAAAGCTTGAAGCGTTGTTACAGAAAACCAATCATCACTTTCCACACATTCATTACGAGCATCAAAAAGACAAGTAAAACAAATGTCCTTGAATATTTTTTGTATATTTATTGCGCTAGGAGTTTGAACCATAGAAAACCCAAATCCAGACAACAATGCTTTAGCCATCGACAGAACAATTCTTGCCAATGAACGCACTTATCAGGCTTGGGTGCGAACGGGGTTATCATCGCTTGCTGCTGGACTGGGGATCGCAAAATTTTTACAGGATTTTATGTTGCCGTGGATTCTGCTGGTCCTTGCAACAATTTTGATTATTTTTAGTATTGTTGCATTTTTACTCGCGGCTTGGCGATATACCCATTTGCATATTCGTTTAAACGATCTGGATGTTGATGCAACACCTCTCTGGGTGGTGAAAGTAATTAGTATGATGCTGATTACTTGCTCTTTGCTGGCTTTATTTGGTTTGTTTATTTGATCGCGTTTAAAGTTTTAGTGAAATCAGCTTTTGGATTACGTTGTGAGCTGCAGTGGCAGGTTGCGATGACAATAACCGAATTAGGGTTTACGGTGCCATTTTACTTAACACCTAGAGTCGGTCTGGTTTACATTGAACCAGAACGACCTACTTAAGGTATTGATAGTCTTGCATTTCATGCCGTGTTTGTGATTCAAACAAAACATGAAATGCTCTAGTTTTGAGTTTATGCATATTGTGATGTGTCCCCAAGCATACTCATAGCACCTCTTTATTCACCATTTTGCATCCAGTACACTCGTTTACTCATGAGCATTTATGGTTAGATTGAATATCCTCTAGAAAACCATGAGGATATTACAATGACGAGTGTCAAAACT
>JAMOMM010000478.1 GCA_027067085.1 Hyphomicrobiales bacterium | reverse complement strand
CACGGCTTGATGGGTATGACCATTCCAAAACAACACGGCGGCCTTGGTTTAACCTATATGGACGTTGTGCTTGTGGTTGAAGAAATTGCCCGCGTTTGTGGGGTAACAGCTCGAATCGTCGTTGAAGGTAATATGGGTGCCATTGGTGCCATCACTAAATTTGGCAATCAAAAACAAATTGATCGCATTGCCCCTTTAGTTTTAGCAGGCGATAAACCAGCAATCTGTATAACAGAGCCTGGTTCAGGGTCGGCTGCAACGCAAATGACAACCACCGCCGTTAAAAAAGGTGACAAATATATTCTCAACGGTACTAAACATTGGATCACGGGTGGTGGTGTTTCTAAAACCCATCTGATTTTTGCGCAAGTTGAAGAAGACGGCGAGCGCAAAGGCATCGGCGGCTTCATTGCCGTGCGCGATGAAGATGAAGGTTTAATCATCGGGTCACGCGAACCTGCCATGGGTCTGCGCGGCATTCCTGAAACTGAAATCATTTTTGACAATTTAGAAATTGATGCTGATATGGCTGTCATTCCACCCGAAGGATTAAAACGCGGGTTTGCAGGTTTAATGAACGCTTACAACGGCCAGCGCGTTGGCGCAGGCACCGTGGCGCTCGGCGTGGCTCAAGGTGCCTATGACCAAGCCCAAGAATATCTAAAAACCCGCGAACAATTTGGTCGCCCCATTGCTGAGTTTCAAGGCTTGCAATGGATTTTAGCCGACATGAATGTCGCCATTGAATCAGCACGAATGATGTTGTGGCGCGCCGCCTGTAGTGCCCAAACAACCAACACTGGTTTCCCTGACCCGTTAATGGCCGCGCAAGCAAAACTCATTGCCTCTGAGAATGCCGTCAAAGTCACCAACGATGCCCTACAGCTCCATGGTGCGGCTGGATACTCGCGCAATTTACCGCTTGAACGCATGGTGCGCGATGCCCGCATGTTCACCATTGGCGGTGGCACGGCCCAAATGCTTCGCAACCTCATTGCAGGTCGTATTCTTGATATGAAAATGCCCCAAACCCGTGACGGATTTTCACGCCTTGCAGATAAAGGACTTATTTAATGCCAACCGCTTCTGATATTATTGCCCAGCGTTTATATGATGCTGGTTGCCGCCATGCTTTTGGCATTCCTGGCGGTGAAGTCATGGTACTCATGGACGCGCTTGATCGTGCTGGCATTGAGATGCATTTGGTCAAACATGAAAACTGCGCTGGTTTTATGGGTGAAGGGGTTTTTCATTTTGATGGCGCACCCGCAATTCTCATTGCCACCATTGGCCCTGGCATTGCCAACGCCATAAATGTTATCGCCAACGCCTTGCAAGATCGCGTACCAATGATTGCGCTCACAGGCTGCGTTCCTTCAATTCAGCAACACACCTACACCCATCAGGTATTTGACCACATCAAACTTGCCAGCGAAGTCACAAAGGCAGCGTTTCGAGTCGAATCTTCAACCGCTGCAATCATTGCTGACAAAGCTGTATCTATCGCAATGGAAGGTCGCCCCGGTCCCGTTCTCCTTGACGTTCCGATCGATGTTCAACAGCACGAAGAAGAGCCCGCTTGGCCGCGCCGCGCACAACTAAGCCCTGTTGGACCTGCACCAAGCCCTGAACTTGATTTAGCCCGTGACTGGTTTACTCAAGCAAAAAAACCATTAGTGATAGCCGGTGTCGATACTCTGAACCAAAATGGTTCGCTCGCCGTTAGCCAGTTTTGCAAAAATCATAACATCCCGCTCATTACCACCTATAAAGCCAAAGGCATCATGCCCGAAACCAATGCACTTTGTTTGGGTGGTGCAGGTTTGGCCCCATCGGCCGATAAAGAACTTTTACCCCTCATCAAACAAAGCGACTGCATTATTCTGGCAGGCTATGACCCGATAGAAATGCGCATGGGTTGGCAAAACATTTGGACTGATGGCGCGCGCGTTATTGACTTATCTGCTGTTTCCAACACCCATTACATGCATCAAGCAGCGATCAACTTTGTTGGCAACATCGCTGCAGGTTTAAGCGCCATTGGCAACGACAACGCCCCCACTACCTCATGGCCAAACGCTGAACCAACCGCTGTAAAACAAAAATTACGAGCTAACTTAAAACTAGATGAAGAATGGGGTCCTGCTGCTGTCATCGATGAATGCCGCAAAGCATTACCAGACAACACCATTGCCACAGTTGATTCTGGCGCCCACCGCATTTTGCTTTCTCAAATTTGGGAATGCTATGAACCACGTGGCCTGTTGCAATCAACCGCGCTGTGCACAATGGGTTGCGCAGTGCCATTAGCGCTAGGTCGAAAAATTGCCGAGCCTTCGCGTCCAGTTGCTGCCTTCCTTGGTGATGCTGGCCTTGAAATGTTTCTTGGCGAACTGGCCACCATTCGCGACAAAAAATTAGGTATTCCGATTATCGTATTTGTCGATGAAAGTTTGGGTTTAATCGAGATCAAACAACGCGGTTCTCAAATGGCAAACCTTGCTGTTGATTTTGGTGGCACAGATTTTCCAGCCGTAGCCGAGGCATTAGGCGGGTATGGCGCATGGTGCGATACCCGACAACAAGTCAATGATGAAGTAAAGGCAGCATTAGGCCGTGATAGCTTCAGCCTTATTTGTGCTCGCATTGGTCGCAAAGCTTATGATGGTCGCCTATAATGACAAATAAAAACCCAACCGCGCAAATTTAACGCGGTTGGGTTGTAAGCCTAGAGCGTTTCATGTTTTGTTTGTTGCGCAAACACTGCATGAAACGCAAGACCATCAATACCTTAAGTTAGTCGTTCTGGTTCAATTTAAACCAGACCGCCTCTAAAGAACATTCAAAGGAATTTTCAAATATTGTTGGCCATTATCTTCAGGCTCTGGCATTTTTCCCGCACGCATATTCACCTGAACCGAAGGAATAATAAGCTTTGGAACCGACAGGGTTTCATCACGTTTTGAGCGCATCTCGACAAACTGATCTTCACTGATCCCATCTTTGACATGAATGTTTTCATCACGCTCTTCACCAACACTTGTTTCCCATTTAATCTCACGGCCATTGGGACCGTAGTCATGGCACATAAACAAGCGCATTTCTCTCGGTAAACTCAAAACCCGCTTGATTGATTGATAAAGCTCGCGCGCATCACCACCCGGAAAATCAGCCCGCGCTGTGCCGCCATCAGGCATAAACAACGTATCACCCGTTAGCGTAGCATCACCCACCACATGAACGTTGCAGGCTGGGGTGTGCCCAGGCGTATGCATCACAAACGCATCTAGTCCACCAATTTTATAGGTATCGCCATCGTTGAACAATTTATCAAATTGGCTGCCATCACGTTCAAACTCTGTTCCCGCATTAAACACTTTGCCAAAAATTTCTTGCACTTGGGTGATTTGCGCACCAATACCAATTTTGCCACCAAGCTTGTTTTGAATATAAGGAGCCGCCGACAAATGATCGGCATGAGCATGGGTTTCGATCAACCATTCAAGTTTCAAGTCATTTTCTTGAATAAACTCAATGATCTCATCGGCCGCCTCATAAGAAATTCGCCCAGCGCTATAATCAAAGTTCAACACGCTGTCATAGACCGCGCACGCTTTTTCTGTTTTATCATAAACAACGTAACTCACCGTATTGGTCGGCTTATCAAAAAATGCTTTGATAGGTGTTTTCTGGTCCATTTGAACCCGAAGTGAATTTGCAGGCATGTTTGTCTCCATAACAACATATGTATATTAGTTTTTTCTAATATACATATTTACACATCACTTTTCAAGTGACATCAAACATCTGGTTATTCTCAACAAAGAAAGTATGATAAATTTCACTAAAAAAATCGGATTAAAATGAAACAAGACGCTCCCGCCTTCCATCGTAATAAAGAGCCAATGCTCAAAGTGCTGCAAGCAATTTTACCGCAACTCCCGTTAAAAGTTATCGAGATTGCATCAGGTTCGGGACAACATGGTCCTTATTTTTGTTCACACCTTTCTAACCTGAAGTGGTGGCCAACAGATATTTATGAAGGTGCCATCAACTCAATAAACGCTTGGAAACAACATCATTCGTTGACCACAGTCCAACCTGCCTGCTTGCTAGATGTGACCTCTGAACAATGGATGAGGGGACAAACAATGATTGGCCTACCAGATCAAGCCGATGTGATTTTATCGATGAATATGATCCACATCGCCTCCTTTGCCGCAACAAAGGGCTTGCTTGCAGGTGCAGGCCAAAAACTGCCCGTCGGCGGGATGTTAGTTCTTTATGGCCCGTTCAAACAACACGACGTTGCCTTTGCTCCAAGCAATAAATCATTTGACGAAAGCTTAAAGTCACGCAATCCACAATGGGGCATTCGACAATTAGAAGATGTTGCCCAAATTGCATCAACCCACAAATTGGCTTTAGATCAAACAATCAATCTTCCTTCAAATAACCTTGCCGTGGTATTTAAGAAAGAAAGTTAATCACCTTCAAACTCAACCAAGGTATGAAGCTTAATGCCTTTTGCTCGTAACTTTTCTGACCCTCCCAAATCAGGCAGGTCAACAACAAAAGCGGCGGCCACAATTTCTGCCCCTGATTCATGCAACAACTCCGTTGCGGCAATCGCAGTTCCACCAGTGGCAATAAGGTCATCAATCAACAGAATTTTATCACCCTTAGAGATCGCATCAGAATGCATTTCAATACGATCAACGCCATACTCAAGTTGGTACTCTTTACCGATGGTCTTTCCAGGCAGTTTGCCTTTTTTACGGATCGGAATAAACCCCTTACCCAACTCATGAGCAATCGCACCGCCAAGAATAAAGCCGCGCGCTTCAATACCAATCACATAGTCAATATCAGTACGCAAAAACGGCCACATCAACTCATCAACGCTAGCGCGGAACCCGTGCGGATCTGAAAGCAGCGTCGTAATATCACGAAACTGAACACCCTTTTTTGGATAATCAGGGATAGTGCGAATATAACGTTTGATGTCGAAACCATTGCGAAGGTCCATGGTAGTTCCTAACTAAATTTTTCTGTAAATAAATCAAAGTGTTCAAGCGATTTTTGCTTTTCTTTATCTGTCATAAACGAGCCTAAAAACGAATTTCGACCCAATTGAATAATTTCATCATGACTAAGATCAAGCGCTGCTTGCAAAGCCAAATAATTCTCGTTCATATAACCACCAAAATACGATGGATCATCTGAATTTACTGTCGGGCGCAAACCAGCTTTCAGCATTTTCCGCAAAGGATGATCGGCTAAATTTTTAACAACTTGCAATCGCTGATTGGATAACGGGCAAACCGTCATTGCCATACCGCTATCTGCAACCCTTTGCGTTAAAACAGCATCTTCCAACAATCGATTGCCATGATCGATACGTTCAATTTTTAACAAATCAAGCGCCTCACCAACATAAGAAGGCGGGCCTTCTTCGCCAGCATGGGCCACGGCAATAAACCCATTATCGCGGGCCTCTTTAAACACCCGTTCAAACTGTGAAGGCGGGTGCCCGTTTTCTGAGGAGTCCAACCCCACGCCATGAATATACCCCTTACATTTACAAGCCGATGCCAAGGTCTCAAAGGCGCTATCTTCAGGCAAGTGACGTAAAAAACACATAATCAACTTTGAAGTAATGCCGAAATCGCCTTTGGCTTTATCAAACGCACTTATCAAACCTGTCATGACAGTATCAAACGAAACCCCACGTTCGGTGTGGCCTTGCGGATCAAAAAAGACTTCCACATGACGTACATTTTGGGTGTTCATTTTTTCTAAATAAGCATAGGCCAAATCGAAAAAATCATCACTGGTCAACAATACTGACATGCCGAGATAATACACATCAAGAAAATCTTGCAAGCACGAAAACTCGTAAGCTTTACGCACATCTTTCAGGGTTTTATAGGGTAACTCAACATTATTGCGCTGCGCCAACGCCAGCATCATTTCTGGTTCAAGTGTGCCCTCAATATGCAAATGAAGTTCAGCCTTTGGCATCTCTTCAATAAAGCGCTGAATAAAAGTCATGTTTACCTAGGCCCCAACCACCAGCCTTAGTTAGCAAAGCGGAAATGCATAACATCACCATCTGCCACGATATATTCTTTACCCTCAAGGCGCATTTTACCAGCTTCTTTACAGCCATTCTCACCGTTGAACTCAACGAAGTCATCATAGGCAATTGTTTCAGCTCGAATAAAACCTTTTTCGAAATCGGTATGAATAACCCCAGCTGATTTTGGCGCTTTGGTGCCTTGTGGAATTGTCCATGCACGCGCTTCTTTTGGCCCGATGGTGAAATAAGTAATCAACTCAAGCAAACCATATCCAACACGAATAAGTTGATCCAAACCTGCCTCGCTAAGACCCAGCGTATCTAAATATTCACCGCGCTCTTCGCGATCAAGCTGAGCAACCTCTTCTTCAATCGCAGCAGAAATAATAACCACTGCAGCGCCTTCCCTATCAGCTTTT
>JAMOMM010000477.1 GCA_027067085.1 Hyphomicrobiales bacterium | reverse complement strand
TATCGTCACCTTTATTACCGAACAAACGGTCATCACCAGCATCACCGCTTAAAATATCGTTCCCTGATCCGCCCTTGAGCACATCATCACCGTCGTCACCATCAAGACGATCATTACCAGAACCACCAACTAAAAGGTCATTGCCTGATCCGCCTGACAAACTGTCATCATCTCGGCCGCCATATAATTTGTCATCGCCTTCATCGCCCTGCAACACATCAGCGCCAGAGCCACCTTTAAGAATGTCATTACCAAATCCACCAGACAACCGATCATCGCCTTTGCCACCAATCAGCAAATCATCACCATTGCCACCAGACAAGCGGTCATTACCTGAACCACCTTTTAAGGTGTCTTCTCCATCGCCACCTTGCAAAACATCATCACCTGATCCGCCTAGCAAAAGGTCTTCACCGTCACCGCCCGATAAGCGATCATTACCAGACCCGCCTTTAAGCACATCATCACCCGCATGACCACTTAACCGGTCATCACCTTGACCACCGCGTAATTCATCATTTCCATCACGGCCATATAAAATATCATCACCAGCGCGACCGTTTAAAAGGTCATCACCAAAAGTGCCATCAAGAAAATCGTCGCCTGTTGTGCCATTAACAATGGGGAGAAGTGCCATTTTTAGGGGGTGTCCGTTCATTTGTTGAATTATTCTGCCTGCAGAGGAACCTTTCAATAGCAATAAAAAATGTACGGGCTATTTCCCAAGTCCTCCAAATTTTGCTAAAACTTTACCAACATCAAATTCACTTGCCGTCAGGCCTAAATTTTGAATTGAAAACCATGCTTCGATTACTTTTACTTCGCCACGCAAAATCAGCGTGGAATGATGCCACGCAAACCGATCACCAACGCCCGTTAAACGATCGCGGGGTGGATGCTGCACCTAAGATGGGCAGTTACATATCTAGTAGAGAAATTGAACCCGAAGTGGTTTTAATCTCCAGCGCCACGCGTGCCCAGCAAACAGCTGAGCTGGTTATTTCTCAATTTTCCGAAAAACCGCAGATTCAAATAATGGACGAGCTTTACAATTTTTCTAGTTACTTATCCGTGCTCAACATTATTCGCAATAAAGGTGAAAAGCACTCCCCATTGATGATTATTGCACATAATCCAACGATGGAAGAATTGGCTTTTGAATTAACAGGTACAGGCAATAACGCAGCGCGCGCCTTGATGAACGAAAAATATCCCACCGCAGCCCTTGCCGTTCTGGATTTCGACATCAACAAATGGGCAGACTTACAAACAGGTATCGGCACCCTAATCAGTTTCACCCGCCCCCGTGATTTAGCCGAGTGATTTAGCCGAGTGATTTAGTCGAGTAATTTTCTAATTTGGCCCACCAGCATGAACACTCAAGCCCTCTTGAATTTTCCGCAAACGTCTCAATATGTTAGGAGTGTTAAATGAATCATTTTATCAACATTCCAGCAGTTGAATTTGGCGGGAGCCATACATGAAACTATCCAACTTAACCGATGGCGTAAAAATTGCCTTTGGTAATATGGGCGATTACGCCAGCGATATAGTATCACCGTCCTTGCGCCTTGGCGTAACAGGCTTATCACGCGCTGGCAAAACAGTTTTTATTACAGCGCTGGTTCACAACCTTATTCATAATGGTCGCCTGCCATTGTTCAGCCCCCATGCCACAGGTCGCATCAAACGCGCTTACCTAGAGCCGCAACCAGATGATGACCTGCCCCGCTTTGCCTATGAAGAACACTTAAAAGCCCTCACTGGTGAGGATCGACACTGGCCACAAAGCACCAAACGTTTAAGCCAATTACGGCTAACTGTTGAATACACTCCCGATGGGTTTTTAGCCCGCAACATTCACGGCGGCAAACTGCATATTGATATTATTGATTATCCCGGTGAATGGTTGCTTGATCTGCCATTACTAGAAATGACCTATAATCAATGGTCAGCCCAAGCTATTGCCGCCAGTCAGCTGGCCCCACGCGACAAGTTAGCAAAAAGTTGGACTACTTTTTCTAAAACCCTAGATCCACAAGCAGATGCCCAAGAGGCAGATGCATTAGAGGCCGCAAAACTATTCACCCAATACCTGACAGATTGCCGCCAAGACGAATTTGCCCTTTCTACATTACCGCCAGGGCGCTTCCTTATCCCTGGTGATTTAGAAGGCTCCCCCCTTCTCACCTTCGCACCCTTAAATCTAGACGAAAGCATCCCCGCAAAATCAGGCTCCCTCCACGCCATGATGGAACGGCGCTATGATGCCTATGTCGATCACATCGTACGCCCGTTTTATGTCAATCATTTTGCCCGCCTTGATCGCCAAATTGTGTTGGTCGACACGCTATCGGCGTTAAATGCTGGCCCACATGCTATTGCAGATCTTAAAAACGCGTTAGGTGATATTCTATCTAGCTTCAGACAGGGCGAAAACAGCGTTCTATCGTCGATTTTTGCCAAACGTATCGACAAAGTTTTGTTTGCTGCCACAAAAGCAGATATGCTGCACCATGAAATGCATGACAATTTAGAAGGCATTTTATCGTTAGTCATTGAAGATGCTGCAAAACGGGCAAAAGTTTCTGGCGCGGCGTTCGATGTCTCAGCCATTGCCGCCTTGCGCGCCACCCGCGAAGCAACAATCGAACATGATGGCGAAACCCTTGATTGTATCACAGGCATACCTGCCGACGGCGAAGTGATAGACGGACAAACCTTTGACGGCACAGCTCAAGCCGCTATTTTCCCAGGTGATTTACCCGACGACCCTGCAAAAGCCCTTGATGGCTCGCTCACCGATGCACTGCACTTTGTGCGCTTTCGCCCACCTGTGCTTGAAAAGCCCCAACCGCTAAAACCATCGCCCGCCTTACCCCACATTCGCCTAGATCGGGCTTTGCAGTTCTTGCTTGGAGATCATTTCCAATGACCAGAAAACCGACAGCTTTTCGTTTAAGCCCTGATGCATCGGCGCAAAATAGCCCGAAAAAACCACAGGCTAGACCAAAGACCAACCCCAAAACCTCGGCAAAAACATCCGCAAAACCACGCACCACAAAAGCTGCCCGCAAACCCCAAAGCTTGCCGCCCCCTGAAGTGGGAATGGAAGACGACTACTTCGAAAACCAAGCTAAACAGCAAACACCAATCGCTCCACCACCGCAAAAAATTGCAAAAACGATGCGCTGGGGTGCCATATTCTTTTCAGCTTTTACTGGCCTTTTAATGATGTGGGCCTCGGTTGCCTTTATCAACTTGATTGAAGATTTGTTCTCACGCGCCACATGGTTAGGTTGGCTTGGCACAGGACTTCTAGCACTGGCAGGCATTGCAGCTCTTGTTATCATATTACGTGAAATCATCGGCTTGTTTGCCTTACGCAAAATCTCCAAACTACAAGAATATGCAACAACCGCGCGCCAGTTTAAGGACGATAAAGCAGCAAAGCGTGTTGTCACAAAACTAAAATCAATTTACGCCAACCGCCCCGAAGTTGCTTGGGGTTTAGCCAATTTAAAAGAGCACGAGGCCGACATTATAAATGCCGATGACCTCGTCAACATGGCCGAGCGAGACTTAATGACACCGCTAGATGAAGCAGCTGGTCAAATCATTGCCGCCGCGTCTCGTCGTGTCACCTTGCTCACCGCCATAACCCCTGCCGCATTGCTCGATATCTTGTTCGTTGCAGCCCAAAATATGAAAATGTTGCGCCAGCTCGCTGTGCTTTATGGCGGCAGACCTGGCATGTTTGGCACCATGAAATTGGCTGGTATGGTGGTCTCTCATTTAGCCGTAACAGGCGGCTTGGCCCTTACCGATAGCCTTGTGCAACAGTTCGTTGGCAAAGGTTTATTAGGGCGATTATCCGCCCGCTTTGGCGAAGGCGCTGTCAACGGCATTCTCACCACGCGCATTGGTCTCGCCGCCCTTGACTTAACCCGCCCCATTCCGTTTCAACCAGGTCAACGCCCCAAACTGGCTGAATTTTTAAAACAAACTATTTCAATTCCCCTGCTTGGCGAAAAGGATTAAAATGCAGCCATTAGAGAAAAACTTTTCCCGCCTGCTCATTTTTAGTGGGGTTTTTAACATTGTACTTGCAGCACCTTTGATTTTACCTGAATTTACCGCTGTTTACTTTTCCTTCTTATGGGACGTGAATTTATTTTTATCGCTTGGCGGCACAGCCCCCATTGCACCGCAACAAGCAGTAAACGCTCTTCTGGTAAACACCGCAGGCATTGACCTTGTTCTAATTGGGATAATCGTAATATATGCAGGACTAGCACCAGCAAAACGATTGTTCATCCCAGTCATCAATGCAGCTGGTCGAACACTTTTTGCTGGCATCATCGCATACTATATCTACACCTATAACATCGCCCACATTATAGCATTGATTGGCGCTATAGATTTAATCATCAGCATCGGATTTGTTTATTTTACCCTTAGAATACGCAAGGCTAACAAAAACGTGAACGACCAATGATTTAGTGTGATCGTTGACTGTGTAGTATGCGGTTTTTAACCCTCATACGGAGTTCGTCACGTGCGTTCACTTTCTTTTATCTTCACTTTACTCGTATCATTCCTTTTAACTCAAACAATCACCGCTAACGCCAATGACTTAGCAACGCAAAAAGGCTGGGTTGTCATTAAAACCACCTATGATTATCCAACCATGGTTAAGCGGGTAAATGCAGCAGCAAAGGCCAATAAAATCGGCATCGTCTCACGCGCATCTGCAACCGTTGGCGCGGCGAAAGTCCTCAAAAAAGAGATCCCGGGCAATATGGTTGTCGGTCTTTATCATCCCCGCTTTGCAGTGCGGATGCTAGAAGCCTCAATCGCGGCAGGTATCGAAGCGCCAATCCGTGTTTACATCACCCAAAATAGTGATGGAACAGCAACGCTTTCATACAAAAAACCCAGCACCGTTTTTGCACCTTACATGGCAACTGGTGGCGACAAACTAAAAGCCTTGGCCACTGAACTAGACACTTTGTTTGCTGCAATCGCTGCACATGCAACAAA
>JAMOMM010000476.1 GCA_027067085.1 Hyphomicrobiales bacterium | reverse complement strand
ATAGCGCTTTAAACGGCAAGACTTGGCACTGCTTTACAATATCCCTGCAATCGACCCATCAATCGCCCGCCCCAATTTCTCAATCAACTCATCCATATGATTTTCCGTATAAATAAACGGCGGGGCAAGCATTACATGATCGCCATTAGGGCCATACACTGTGCCGTCCGCTGTCCCGCCCATCGGGTAACAAATCAGCCCTTCATCCATTGCCGCTTTTTTGATCTTCATCGCCAAGCCATGCTTGCCATCAAACGGCTCATTGGTCTCGCGATCTTTCACCAGTTCTATACCTCTGAAAAACCCACGCCCGCGCAAATCTCCCACATGGGGATGGTCACCAAAAGCCTCGATTAGTTTGCCCGCAAGAATGTCACCTTTTACTGCTACTTGTTCAATGATACCCGTTTCTTCAAATACCCGTTGCACCGCCACACCTGCAGCACATGCGGTGGCATGGCCAACATATGTATGACCATGCACAAACGCGCCAGAGCCATCTTCAATTTCTTGGGCCAGTTCTTCGCGCACCATGACAGCACCAAGAGGCTGATAACCACCACCCAAACCCTTGGCCAGCGTAATCATATCAGGCACCACGCCTTCTTCATCTATTGCAAATAGTTTACCGCAACGGCCCATGCCTGCCATCACCTCATCCATAATCATCAGCACGCCATGCTTGTCGCAAATGCGGCGAATTTCTTTGAAATAGCCTTTCACAGGCGGCACCGCACCAAGGGTTGCGCCCGATACAGTTTCGGCAATAAAACCAATAACGCGTTTATCGCCAAGGTTTTCGATCATGGTTTCCAGCTCGCCAGTTGACCGCGCCAAAAACGCCTCATCGCTCTCGCCTTCATTTTGCCAACGAAACGGAAAACACGGCATAATTTTTTCAAAGTTAGTCGATAATAACGGCTCATAAAGATCACGCGATGCTGCCCGTCCACCTGCCGACATGGTCGCAATGGTGCCACCGTGATAAGATTGCTGTCGGGCAATGAAGTGACTGCGCGAAGTCTCACCCCGTTCAAACATAATTTGCCGTGCCATTTTAAACGCGGTTTCATTGGCTTCTGACCCACCTGAAACAAAATAGGTTCGCCAATTTCCACTTGTGTGTTTATTTTTTGGCGCTTCTTGCGAAAGTTTCTCGGCCAGTTCTTCAGCGGGTGTGTTAGTAAAAAATGAAGTATGAGCAAAGGCCATGTGATCTAATTGTTGTTTGATGGCATCAATCACATAAGGGTGCCCGTGGCCCAAGCATGATACGGCGGCTCCACCAGAGCCATCAAGGTATTGTTTGCCCGTGCTATCGGTTATATACACACCTTTTGCTAATGTAGCTTGCGGAAATGATGTGTTGAGGGTGCGGTGAAAAACGCGCGAAGAATTGGGAGTTTGTGCCATGTCTTTTACCTCAAAATTGAATTTTGTGTTTCCATGCTACTATCAGTCTCATTCGCCCCGCAAGCTTGAAAGACCTTCATGAATCAACAAACAATAGAAAAATTCCTGCAAAACCTTTTTGACAAAACTTGGCAAGCTGCAAGTCCACAAAATTGTGTGCCAGCTTTTTTGCCACCGCCACCAAAGGGAAAAACGGTGGTGATCGGGGCAGGTAAAGCAAGTGCGGCCATGGCGCAGGTTTTTGAAAATGTTTGGACCAAAGATGGCAAAGGTGAATTTAGCGGTAAAGTTTTAACGAGGTATGGCCACGGCGCACCAACCAAGACGATTGAAATTATTGAAGCCTCTCATCCCGTGCCTGATGCCGCTGGCCTTGAAGGGGCAAAACAAATTGTTGAGTTGGTCAGTGATCTAACCGCCGATGACCTTGTTGTCTGCCTTATTTCTGGTGGTGGTTCATCGCTTTTAACCGCACCCGCAAACGGCATTTCACTGGCCGAAAAACAAGACATCAATCAGCAGCTTTTAATGAGCGGCGCACCGATCGATGAGATGAACTGCGTGCGCAAGCATTTGTCCTCGATTAAAGGCGGGCGCTTGGCGCTCGCGGCATATCCTGCCCGCGTCGTGACGTTGATTATTTCAGATGTACCGGGCGATGATCCTTCGGTGGTTGCTTCTGGTCCAACGGTGGGGGATATAACCACCCGCCAGCAAGCCATTGAAATTTGCAATAAGTACGGTCTGAAATTACCGCAATCTGTAAAACAGTTTTTGGCTTCAGACGCTTGTGAAACGCCAAACCCTGATGATGAGCGACTGAAAAACACCGAACTGCATATCATCGCCGCCCCTGCAATCGCTGTTCGTCAAGCCGAAACAGAAGGCAAAGCTGCAGGGTTTCAGGTTATCAATTTGGGTGATGATATAGAAGGCGAAGCACGCGAGGTCGCTCTTGAGCACGCCAAGTTAGTTTTAGCTGCAAAGCCAACAGATCAAGCAATGCTTGTCATTTCTGGCGGTGAAACCACTGTGACGGTTAAAGGCAACGGGCGCGGCGGGCGCAATGCAGAATATGCATTGGCGTTGGCTATTGCCCTTGATGGCCATCCCAAAATTTCCGCCATTGCTTGTGATACCGATGGCATTGACGGGGTAGAAGACAATGCGGGCGCAATCATTAACCCCACTACCTTGGCACGCGCCAAAGCGTTAGGGCTAAACCCGCAAAGCTACCTTGATAACAACGATGCCTACGGGTTTTTTGAACAGCTAGACGATTTGGTTTTCACTGGACCAACCCGCACCAACGTCAATGACTTTCGCGCTATTTTGATTGCAAAATAGCTTGTTTTGCTTCTAACCGACGGGCGTGCAAAATTGGTTCGGTATAGCCAGACGGCTGATCGGCCCCTTGGCATAACAATTCACATGCCGCTTGAAAGGCAATTGAATCTTCAACGTCAGGGGTCATCGGTACGTATTCAGGGTCACCTGCATTTTGCTCGTCAACAATACCAGCCATTCGTTCAAGAATTTCCAGCACGTGCATTTTTTCAATCACCCCATGTATCAACCAATTGGCCATGAGTTGTGATGAAATACGCAATGTCGCGCGATCTTCCATCAGACCTATATTGTGAATGTCAGGGACTTTTGAACAGCCAATGCCTTGCTCAATCCAGCGCACCATATAACCCAAAATAGATTGTGAATTGTTCTCAATCTCGGCATTGATCTCATCTTGCGACCAGTTGATTCCCTCAGCCAATGGAATGGTTAAAAGATCATCCAAGCTTGCCAGCGGACGTGATTTTAATTTGTCTTGAACATCAAATACGTTGGTTTGGTGATAGTGTGTTGCATGCAATGTGGCAGCGGTGGGTGAGGGCACCCAAGCGGTGTTGGCACCAGCTTTTAGGTGAGCTTGTTTTTGTGCCAACATATCAGCCATTAAATCAGGCATGGCCCACATGCCTTTGCCAATTTGAGCGCGGCCAGAAAACCCACAAGCCAAGCCAATGTCCACATTGCGGTCTTCATAGGCAGCAATCCATTTGCTGTTTTTCATCTCACCTTTTGCAAGCATTACCCCTGCGTGCATTGAGGTATGAATTTCATCACCCGTGCGGTCTAAAAATCCCGTATTGATAAAAGCCACGCGTTCGCGTGCCGCGTGGATACAGGCGGCTAGGTTTGAAGATGTGCGGCGTTCTTCATCCATGATGCCCATTTTAAGAGTGAGGGGTTTCATGTTTAAGGCAGTTTCAACCGCGCTAAACAAATCATTGGCAAAAGCAACTTCACCAGGTCCGTGCATTTTAGGCACGACAAAATAAACCGATCCTTCGGCACTGTTGGCGCGTTCACCATTTAGATCATGCAGCGCCGAGCAGGCATTGATATAGGTGTCTAAAATACACTCCGGTACTTGATCGCCGTTTTTATCCAGCACCATTTGCGAGGTCATCAACAACCCAACATTGCGCGAGAACATGACCGCGCGACCTTTAAGAGAAAAGGTGCTTCCATCTAAAGCCGTATAAGCTCGATCAGCAGAAAGCGAACGCCTGATGGTCTTTCCGCCCTTGACCACATCAACGCTCAAATCACCTTTCATCAGGCCAAGCCAATTGCTGTAGACACCAACTTTGTCTTGGACATCTACGGCAGCAACAGAGTCTTCACAATCCATAATGGTGCTCAACGCAGATTCCAAAATGACATCGCTCATGCCGCTTGCATCTTGTTGGCTAACAGGTAAAGACCTATCAAACTGAAGTTCAATATGAAGACCATTATTCTTGCAGATAATGCTATCAGGTGATCCAGCATCACCCGTAAAGCCAATACAGTTTGACAGGCGAGTTTGTGTTCCATCGCTTAATGATACGATGCAGTTTTGTTTTACGATTTCATATGACGTTGCATCGCTGTGAGAACCACTTTCAAGTGGCACTGATTGGTCAAGAAATGCTTTGGCCCATGCGATAACCTTTGCGCCTCGCTTTGGATTGTATCCACCACCACGTTCAGAGCCATCATTTTCGTCAATTGCATCGGTGCCATACAGCCCATCATAAAGCGAACCCCACCGCGCATTGGCCGCATTTAGGGCATAGCGGGCATTAGAAACGGGCACAACCAATTGCGGGCCAGCGATTGATGCAATTTCTGGATCGACATTTTGGGTGGAGATTTCAAAAGCCTTTGGCTCATCAACTAAATAACCAATTTCGCGGAGAAATTTTTGGTATTCACTCGGAACAAGTTTCTTGCCCTTACGCGCCAAATGCCATGTATCGATTTGTTGTTGAATATCTTCGCGGGTTGCCACTAACATCCGATTTTTAGGGCTAAATTCGGCAATGACTTTGGCAAGGCCTGCCCAAAAAGCTTCAGTCGAAATTTCCAAGCCATCTAGCAAGGTATTGTTGACGAACGCGATGAGTTGGTCATCAACGTTGAGGGACGCCAGTTTTGTCATTTTTTGTTTTCCTTGTTTTTATACAAGACATGACATATCTGACCAAGCGGTCAACAGTATTTATCGCAATTTGGAATTTAATCCCAAAACTGGGAACTCAAATGCCATGTGGCTTTGGCCCACCTTGGGCCCAATCAAGCAGCTCAATCGTGTGCACCACAGGCACACCCGCCTCATCGGCCAGTTGAGTGATGCAACCGATATTTCCCGCTGCGATCACTTGCGGATTGGTGGTTTTAATGTTGGCCAATTTGCGTTGCTTTAGATCATTAGCTATTTCAGATTGCATGATGTTGTAAACCCCTGCCGAACCACAACACAAATGACCTTGAGGCACGTCACTCACCCTAAACCCTGCGTTGGATAAGAGTTGTTTTGGCAGCGTTTTTATTTTCTGACCATGTTGCATTGAACAAGCTGAGTGATACGTCACCGCCAAGTTTTGCGGCGCGCTATAGCTTAATTCCAATTCAGCCAAATACTCGGTTATGTCTTTTGTAATCGCCGACACTTTGGCAGCTTTTTCTGCGTAAGCAGCATCGAGTCGCAGCATGTGTCCGTAATCTTTAACAGTTGTGCCGCAACCAGAGGCATTGATGATAATGGCATCTAAACCATCGCCCTCAATCTCTTTTGTCCACGCGTCCACATTGGCGCGCACCTTTTCAAGTGCCCCGTCTTCCATGCCCAAATGGTGCTCAAGCGACCCGCAGCACCCCATTTTCGGTGGCAGAACAACCTCAATGCCAGCGCGATTTAGCACCCGTAACGTTGCCTCATTTATTGAAGGCTCAAGCACCGCATTGGCGCACCCCGTTAAAATGCTAACGCGGCCCTTTTTGCTTTGTTTTGGTGCGTGCACGCCCTTGGCAAGTTCGGTTGATTTTGGATATAATTTTTTTGGTGCCAATTTGAGCATCGCCGCCATCGGTTTAAACGCTGGCACCAACCCAAAAACACCCGCGAGCGGGCGGGCCATTTTTGCACCTGCCAGTGCCATTCGAAAGCGTTGAGGGTAAGGCAATATCTTTGCTAAAACAAATCGTAAACTACGATCGATAAACGGACGGGTATGCGTTTCTTGCACATGGGCGCGCGCTTCATCAACCAAGTGCATATAATGAACGCCAGACGGGCACGTGGTCATGCACGAGAGACACGACAGGCAACGATCAAGATGTTTAGTAATTTGGGCGCTAGCGCCTTTGCCTTGTTCAAACATATCTTTGATTTGATAAATACGGCCGCGCGGTGAATCAAGTTCATCACCCTTAATAACATAAGTTGGGCAGGTGGCAGTGCAAAACCCGCAATGAACGCATTTGCGTAAAATGTCATCGGCCAGTTGAATGCGCGGCGTTGCCAGTTGCTCTTTAGAAAAACGTGTTTGCATACTAACCTTGTGCCTCATACATGCGATTAGGATTGAGTATGTTTTTTGGATCAAAAACAGTTTTTACGCGTGCAGTAAGAGCGGCAAGCGCATCAGGTTGAGGTTGGAAAACCGCAGATCCTGCACGCGATTGTTCAGGTGCTCTAAACAAGGTTGCGTGGCCGCCAGTTTTTGCGACAGCACTTCGAACTTGCGCGGCACAGGCTGTTTTCTGGTCGTGAATTTCAAGCCAAATCAAGCCGCCACCCCAATCCGTAACCGCCGTAACGTCAAGCTGCTGCTCAATCAATTCTAAAT
>JAMOMM010000475.1 GCA_027067085.1 Hyphomicrobiales bacterium | reverse complement strand
AAAGAGTGCCCTTAGAATGAGGCACTCTTTATAACTTTTTATTTTATATAGGCCGCTTAACGGTTGCTTTCATTCACGTAGTCACGTGAAACAGGGCCAGTATAAAGCTGGCGTGGACGGCCAATCTTTTGTTTAGGGTCTTCCATCATCTCTTGCCATTGCGCGACCCAACCAACTGTGCGTGCTACAGCAAACAGTACCGTAAACATAGACGTTGGGAAGCCAAGTGCCCGCAGTGTGATCCCTGAGTAGAAATCAATATTGGGATATAGTTTCTTCTCAATGAAGTAAGGATCATTAAGCGCTACTTTTTCAAGTTCACGAGCCGTTTCAAGCAAAGGGTCATCTTGAATGCCCAACTCACCGAGTACTTCATGGGCGGTTTTTTGCATCAATGTAGCGCGAGGGTCAAAGTTTTTGTAAACACGGTGACCAAAGCCCATCAATCGGAAAGGATCGTTCTTGTCTTTTGCCCGCTCAATAAATTCAGGAATGCGATCAGGCGTACCAATTTCTTCTAACATCGCAAGGGCAGCTTCGTTTGCACCACCGTGAGCAGGCCCCCAAAGGCTAGCAATACCAGCAGCAATACAAGCAAACGGGTTGGCGCCAGAAGAGCCAGCAAGCCGAACAGTTGACGTCGACGCATTTTGTTCATGGTCGGCGTGAAGAATGAAGATGCGGTCCATGGCACGTGTAAGAATTGGGTTTGGCTTGAATTCCTCGGTAGGGACAGCAAAACACATATGTAAAAAGTTACCAGCAAATCCTAAGTCATTGCGGGGATACATGAACGGTTGGCCGATTGAGTATTTATAAGCTGCAGCAGCAATGCTTGGCATTTTCGCTACCAATCGGGTGGTTGCTATTTCGCGTTGTCGCGCATCATTGATGTCTGTTGAGTCATGATAAAATGCCGAAAGCGCACCAACAACACCACACATAATAGCCATTGGGTGAGCATCGCGCCGAAAGCCTTTGTAAAAGCTATACATCTGCTCATGTAGCATCGTGTGATAGGTAATTGTTTTTTCGAAGTCTTTACGCTCTTGGTGTGTTGGCAATTCGCCGTGGATCAACAAGTATGACGTTTCAAGGAAATCGCCATTTTCTGCAAGTTGTTCAATTGGGTATCCGCGATACAACAAAACACCTTCACCACCATCAATATAGGTGATTTTAGAAATGGTGCTGGCAGTTGCTGTAAAGCCTGGATCGAAAGTGAACGTTTTTGCATTTGCGTAAAGGCTACGGATGTCGATAACATCTGGCCCTACAGTTGCCGGTAAAACGTCTAGCTCGTAAGAGTTACCTTTATAAGTCAGCGTGGCAGTATCTTTTTTTGTCATATTTATCTCCTAGCTACGTTGATAATCATATATTCGAATATATGAACACAATTCGAACATATTTCTTGGCCTTAGAGACCACAAAATGGTGCGCTGCACAATAGGCAAGAGTGATTAAATATGGTCAGAAATCCGCCCAATTGTTTCTGTTTTCCCTAAAATCTCTAAAACGTCGAAAATTCCAGGAGAAACGATCGTTCCTGTTAAAACAGCCCGTAATGCAGGCGCTACTTTTCCTAGTTTTAAGCCTTGCTCATCGGCAAAACTCTTTACCGCTTCTTTGATATTGTCGTGATTCCATTCCGTCACGAGTGAAAGCTTGGCTTCAAGTTTGGATAAAAATCCATCGTCAAGGTTCCCAATAATGGTGGCAGCTTTCTCGTCAATCGGCAATGGCCGTATATTCACAATGAATTGCGCACTGTCTACGAGTTCAACCAGAGTTTTTGCGCGCTCTTTAAGAACAGGCAGGCCTTTCAACAAGGTTAGTTGGGCCGCATCCGTTAGTTTTTTCGAAAACTCTGGACCATTGGGAAGGTATGGAAGTGCTTTGACCAATTGAGACATCAACTCGGCATCATCCATATTACGAATATAGTGCCCGTTGAGGTTTTCCAGTTTGTCGAAATCAAACCGTGATGCAGATTTACCTATGGCGCCAAAATCAAACCACTCAATGGCTTGTTCTGTTGAAAATATTTCATCATCGCCATGGGACCAACCAAGACGTGATAAATAGTTTCGCATTGCAGCAGGTAAATAGCCCATTTCACGATAAGCTTCCACGCCCAACGCACCGTGGCGCTTTGAAAGCTTGGCTCCATCTGGCCCATGAATAAGTGGAATGTGAGCCATTATTGGAATATCCCAACCAAGCGCATTGTAAATAACACTTTGGCGGGCCGCATTCGTCAGGTGGTCAACACCGCGCATAATGTGCGTGACCCCCATATCATGGTCATCCACGATAACAGATAAATTGTAAGTGGGAGATCCATCCGAGCGCAACAAGATCAAGTCATCAAGGTCTTTGTTGGCAAAGCGCACATCGCCCTGAACTTGGTCTTTAACAATCGTTTCACCGTCTTGGGGAGACTTAAATCGCAATACGGGTTTGACCCCATCGGGCGCATCACTAGAGGGGCGGTCACGCCAAGTCCCATCATAAACAACAGCAAGGCCTTCTGCGCGCGCTTTTTCACGCATTTCTTGTAGTTCTTCAGGAGAGGAGTAGCAATAATAAGCATCTCCGCTGGCGAGCAGTTGATTTGCAACTTCAATATGTCGATCAGCGCGAGCGGCCTGAAACACAGGCTCCCCATCCCAATCCAATTCCAACCATTTCATTCCATCCAAAATGGCATCAATGGCTTCTTGGCTTGAACGTTCTCGGTCAGTATCTTCAATGCGAAGTACCATGCGCCCGCCATTCGCCTTAGCGTATAGCCAGTTAAACAAAGCGGTGCGTGCACCTCCAATATGGAGAAAACCAGTAGGAGAAGGGGGGAAACGAGTAACAACTGTCGCGGCCATTGGCTACGGACTCCTGCAATGCGAGGTGAATGAAAAGATCATGTGTCACTAGCACATTGTGGCAATACATGTAAGACTTCAAAGGGGAGTGAGGGCGTAAAGTTGTTGCGTGATGTGTATGTAAAAGTTGTGAGCCATATTGGGTTAAAGTTTGCTGCTCATAAGCAGTTGATGGTCCCCACTGTTTTGCTTTCGATTTTATTTGGTGCGTTGGCAAAGCAACGTGACCGATGGAGTTTGTGGTGTCCTGTTGCATTGATTTGCGGCATCGCAGCATATTTCGCGTTACCACGTGAACCTCATCTATCTGTTTTTATAATATCTTCAATGCTTTGCATCATTTGCGGCTGGCTTTATTTTATAAAAGGGGCTGCATTTCGTGTTCTATTGGCTTGCTTTTTGTTGGCGGGTTTTTCTGTGGCGAAAGTGCGAACGAACGCCGTCGACCACGTGTCGTTAGTTGCAACAACGCCGACGGCCAAGATTTCAGGTGTTGTAGATCAAGTGGAGTTTCGCTCTAACCATCGAGCTAGGATTTATTTAAAAGCCATAGAAGTGGAAAATATAAAGCAGTCAGCACTGCCGCATTTTGTTCGTCTAAGCGGCAAGCGGCCTAAAATAGCGCTGTTTAGTGGCGACAAGATAACCGTTAGGGGGCGGTTAGTTCCTCTCCCGCAACCAGTGGAACCGGGTGGTTTTGATTTTGGCCGAAAACTTTGGTTCCAAGAAATTGGTGCGACAGGCTTTTATTATGGTGAAGTCGAGCAGCAAAAGGGCGCGCAAAGTCCTGATATGTCGTTTAAAAGATGGCTGCAACAGCTTCGCAGCGAAATTTCGTATCGAATTTCGCAAAGTTTGCCAGAACAAACAAGTGCCGTCGCAAAAGCTCTCATTACGGGTGATCGGGGACAGTTAGATAAACAAACGCTCTTGAATTTACGCACATCGGGCCTTGCCCATATTCTCGCAATTTCTGGGTTACATATGACTTTGGTTGCTGGTGGAGTATTCTGGCTGACAAGAGCTTTGTTGGCGATGTCGGGTTTACTGGCCTTGGGTTATCCAATTAAAAAATGGGCAGCCGTTACCGCATTAGCAGCTGGCGCATTTTATCTCGCCATTTCAGGCGCGAGCATTGCAACACAGCGCGCGTTCATAATGCTTTCGATCATGTTATTGGCGATTATTCTAGACAGGCCTGCCATTTCGATGCGCAATGTCGCGATGGCGGCCTTGGCAATTGCAATCGTTCGACCTGAAACAATATTATCGGTCAGCTTTCAAATGTCGTTCATGGCTGTTGTTGGATTGGTCGGGTTTTATGAGCTTCTCAACACAATTCGTCGGGAAAAGGGTTGGTATTTCCATTCAGCGAATAGATTTGCAAATGCGTTCCTCAAGCTTAGTGGTTTTTTTCTTGGTTTATCAATGACGACGATAATTGCAGGTGTTTTCACAGGTGTTCCTGCTGCATATCATTTTAACACAATCGCGGTTTTCTCGTTGATCGGTAACGTGGTTGCATTACCAATTGTCACTCTTGTTGTGATGCCCAGCGCGATCGCCTCCGTACTGTTAATGCCGCTTGGTTTGGAGGCTTGGGGGTTGAATATCATGGGGATGGGTATTGAGCTGGTTCTTGACCATGCCCAAACAGTTGCGAGCTATTCTGGCGCGAGGATGTTAGTGCCATCAATGCAAACTTCTGGCGTTTTATTATTAGTCTTTGGTCTGCTGTGGTTCTCGCTGTGGCATCGATGGTTAAAGGCCTTAGCAATCGTTCCCGTCGCGGCAGGTGTTGCATTTGCCCAACCAGCACCGATGCCCGATGTTTTGATTAGTAAGTACGGTCGAAATGTAGCTGTAGCAAATACTGCAGGTCGCTATGTTTTTGTTGATAATAAAAAAGGTAAATACGATGCCGAACGTTGGTTGGTGGGGCAGGGTGACCCATCCACACTGAAAGGTGCGGCGGCGCGCAAAGGTTGGCGTTGTGATAGCGGTAGTTGCGTATACATGGCTAAGGGTAAAAAGATTTTATATCTGGGTCAAAAAGTCAAAGATATTGCGAAACAATGTCAATCACATAACCCCGATATTGTCATTGCCGCTAACCCACTTTTTGGAAAGTGCAAATCTGTAAAAATCAAAATTGATAGGTTTGATCTCTGGCGCGAAGGAGCGCATGCGATTTTCATAAAAAGTGACGGCAAAACCAATCAGATAAAAGTAATTTCTACTAGAAAAGTACAAGGGCTAAGGCCTTGGGTAATTAAACCTAAAGCACGCAGAAAAATCTTAATTGACCCTACAAAAGACAAACGCCGTTATCAAAAAACCAAACCATTTCCTCCAAAAAAGAATGTCTCTTTTCAATTTAATTTCAATAACTTCGCAGAAGACCTGCGAGTATCCCTTGAACACTAACCCGGTCTGGACCGAAAATACGTGTTTCATAGGCAGGGTTTGCAGCTTCCAATGCAATCGAGTCGCCTTTTTTACGAAGCCGTTTGAGCGTTGCTTCTTCATCATCAACCAATGCAACGACGATTTCGCCATTCCGTGCAGTACTAGATTTGCGAATGAGAACCGTATCGCCATCTAAAATACCTGCATTTATCATCGAATCGCCTTTAATTTCTAGCGCATAATGCTCACCTTTACCGAGCATGTCTGGAGGGACCATAACGTTGTGAGAATGGTCTTGGATTGCTTCGATTGGTACACCAGCCGCAATACGTCCCATCATCGGGATTAAAGTACCTTCTGCTTCATTGTCTTGATGCGACTGCCCCAAAGAACCTTGAATGATACTTGGGCTAAAGGGCGGCGGCGTTGCTTTTAAACCAGGGGCCGCTGCATCAGGCATTCGAATAATTTCCATTGCTCGTGCCCGGTGGGGAAGCCGCCGTAAAAATCCGCGCTCTTCTAAAGCGGTGATGAGGCGGTGAATGCCAGATTTGGATTTCAATCCCAACGCATCCTTCATTTCTTCAAACGATGGTGGAACACCAGTGTCTTTAAGACGATCATAAATGAACATCAACAAATCATGCTGTTTGCTTGTAAGCATTTCAATCACTTTGCCGTTGTGGAACAAACTGAGGTGTAGGCCGATAGTTTGTTGCGTTTATCTAAAATTTTGCTCCAAAGTCAGAATCAGAACAAATGCAAAACAAACTTAGACGTTCTTGCTATGTTCAACAAGGGCCTATGGAAAGTAATTTTAAATCTCAATCAAAAAATTGAGCGTAGTTAGTAATCTCATGTCATGCCCGAACAGAGTTTTTACCCTTTTCACTGGTGTTTTTAATGTCCCAAGTGCCTGTATGGTGACTGAGGAATTGACACAGCCGATACAATTCCACAACATGAAGCCATTGACTAGGTTGCAGAAGTATTCAAGAAGAGGTTGTAAATACCGACTTGCTGTATTTAATTCAAAAAGTCTAACATTTTTCAGGGTTTTTAGGGGCATCTATTTTGGAAGAGAAAACAAATCTTGAGGAATTGGAAACACCATATCCTTTAGCTCGCAAGTTTTATTTGCGATTGTTGCCATCACTCGTGTTATTGCTCGTTGGGCTTGTTGTTTTGGTGGGGCTTGTCGTTCGAGATGGGACACAAAACATCCATTTAGAGCGGGCAACGAGAACCGCAGAAAACATCGCAAATGACCTGTCCCAGCGCGCCCCAACTTCGTGGAAAAGAC
>JAMOMM010000474.1 GCA_027067085.1 Hyphomicrobiales bacterium | reverse complement strand
CCGTGGAAAATAGTTGTAAACCATCTCAAGATCAGCCGCGATGGCACCACGCCCATCTTTGCGCGTAAACGCGCCTGTTAGCAGGTTTTCTTCAACCGATAGATGTTCAAAAACATGGCGGCCTTCCATCACCTGAATACAGCCTCGACGTACTAAGTCATTGGGGAACATAGTATCAACTCGCTCGCCCTTAAATTCGATCGAGCCTTTCGTCACCTCACCGCGTTCAGCTTTTAACAAATTTGAAATTGCTTTTAAGGTCGTTGACTTACCTGCACCGTTAGCACCAAGTAACGCGGTAATGCCACCTAAAGGCACATCCAACGACACGCCCTTTAGCACCAAAATAACGTGGTCATAAATAACCTCGATATTATTGATCTCTAAGATATTCTCTGCAATATCAGGTTTAATTGATGGGTCAGCCATAGTTCGCTCACATAAAACAAGTCAATAAATTTAAAAAAAAGGAATTGCGCGAGCCGCAAAGCTCGCGCAAAAAATTGTATTATTTACAAGTCTGTGTCTTCCAGTCTGGCTTATCAGCTGTGTACTTATCAGCTGCAGCTTTCAACAATGGTTTCACCAAATCAGTCATTGGTGCAATTTGATCGGAAACTTTTTTCCAATCCGAACCATTCCACTGTTGCAAGAAGATTGAACCGCCACCTTCGTGATCGGCACAAGAAGCTTTGATCGGAGCTGTAAAGCCTTCAAGACCAAGTTCTTTCAAACGCGCTGTACTTAGATCAAACGCTTCCAAACCATCGCGCATATCTGCACCAGTAATTACTTTTTTACCAGTAAGCTTTTGTGCCGCACGAATAGCTTCTGCCACGATGACAGCATTAAACAAGCCACGATTATAAAGGACATCGCCAACTAAATCTTTTGATTTAACTTTTGAATCACCTTTATCAACCACATACTTAATCACATCTTGCAGAGCTGGAAAGCTTGTACCAACGCCAGAGAAGTTAGCTGACAAATAGCCTTTGCCTGCCGCACCAATTGGGCGCAGATCAGCATGGGCACCTGACCACCAGTTACCGATGAACTTGTTCAATGGGAAACGAATTTTGATGGCTTCTTTAATAGCGGTAGAGTTCATAGCACCCCAACCCCACATAACCATCCAGTCTGGGCGATCTTTACGCACTTTCAGCCAATGAGACGATTGAGTCTGCATTTCTTTACCCGCAACAGGGTATTTAAGCAGCGTAAAGCCCATTGATTTTGACAACGTTTCAAGCAATGGGATCGGCTCTTTACCATACCCAACATCAAGATAGATGTAGCCGATTTTCTTACCCTTGATGCCGTCACCTTGAGAGTCGATGTATTTCAAGATTGAAGACATTTGGCTCCAATAACCAGCTGGATAGTTAAAGGTCCATGGGAATTTTTCGCCCACGCCTACAGCAGACAGACCATAGCCCATAGAAAGCACAGGAATTTTATCGACAGGTGCTTTAGGGATCAACTGCAACGTAATACCTGTTGAATACGGGTTATAAACCAAAGCGCCTTTGCCTTTGGTTGATTCATAACATTCAACGCCTTTTGCAGCTTTATAGCCAGTTTCGCATTCTTCCACGACAACTTTAACACCACCAATGCCACCATCGCGAGCATTAAGCATAGCAAAGTAATCTGCATAACCATTGGCAATTGGAATGCCGCCACCAGCATATGCGCCAGTACGATAACTTAGAGATGGCAGGTAGAGTGAATCCTCAGCCATCGCAGGAACACTAACCGTTGCAGCACCGGCAAGTGTTGCAAGGCCAACGCCCATAGCAAGTAATTTCTTCATTACATCTTCTCCCATATTTAACGGCCCATATTAACGACCAATTTTAACGACACTACTGCCGATTTCATTATTAAAGCCCGCTTTTCAGCATCAGCTTTTTCGATTATTCCCTATTTTTCATCATCATGGCAAGCACCATGTATTCAAAAAAATATTGGCCCACGCTGGTAATCATTAAAGATCAAGCATAAGGGAACGGCCATGTTCGCAGTTTCTCTTTGGCAATTTGCCACAACTTGGCCAGACCGTGAGGCTCAACAATTAAGAAGAAAATGATAAGCGCTCCGATAATCATAAAGTTGATATGCTCCATCGTATCAGCACCAACATCAATGCCAAAAAACTCCGGTGCGGCGCGTAAAAGAATAGGTAAAATCCAAATAAAGGCCGCCCCCATATACGCTCCCATGATCGACCCAAGGCCGCCCAAAATCACCATGAACAAAATCAAAAATGAATTATCAGAATTAAAGCTTTCAACCTCTGCAGCACCCAGCCAGAAAAACACCATCATCGCCCCTGCAACACCAGCGTAAAACGATGACACAGCAAATGCTGAAAGTTTGGCATAAAGCGGGCGCACACCCATGAGTTCAGCAGCAATATCCATATCTCTAATCATCATCCATGAACGCCCAATGCGTCCGCGAATAAGGTTAGAGGCAATCCACGTCATGGCAACCACAATACACAGCACCACCATATAGCGTGCTGTAGGTGTAGCCGAGGCCCCCGTAATAATCACGCCAAAGCTTGAACGAGCGGGCACTTCAATCGCGCCTGAATCGTTATAATTATATAACCAAGGAATTCGGATAAAAGCCCATTCTAAAAAGAATTGTGCTGCCAAAGTTGTCACTACAAGATAAAACCCTTTGATCCGCAACGATGGCAAACCAAAAATCACGCCAACAAGGGCCGAGAAAAAGCCCGATGTCAGAACCATAACAATGATACTAACGTCAGGAAAAATTGAGGTTAGCTTATAACAAGCATAAGCGCCAACGCCCATAAAGGCGCCAGTACCAAGCGAAATTTGGCCCGTATAACCCGTTAAAATATTAAGGCCAATAGCGGCTAATGCAAAAATCAAAAAGGGGATCATTATTGCATTTATAACAAAATCATTGGCAAATAGAGGAACAACCACGAACATAAAAACCAACATTGCCGCAATGCCTATGCGATCTTGCAAAATCGGAAAAACTGCCGAATCCGCTTCGTATGTTGTTTTGAACTGTCCCGTTTCACGATAAAACATTTACAATACGCCCTTCATATTCGGTCAATGATTTTTTCACCGAACAAGCCTTGCGGTCTGAACAATAAAAATACCAACGCGATGACAAAAGCAAACCAAGACTCAGTCCCGCCGCCAATCAAGCCACCCCAATAAATTTCAAAAATCTTCTCACCAAAGCCAATAATTAAACCACCAATGATGGCCCCTGGAATTGATGTAAAACCACCCAGCACCAACACTGGCAACGCTTTAAGCGCAATCACTTGTAGGGCAAACGAAACGTCAGATTTTGCTCCCCACATGATGCCAGTTGCCAGCGCTACAATTCCCGCTGCAAACCAAACGATAACCCAAATTTGATTGAGCGAAATGCCAACGGATAGAGCTGCTTGGTGATCGTCTGCCACCGCCCGCAAAGCACGACCGATACGGGTTTTGGAAAAGAAAAACCCGAGTGAAAACACCAGTACGGCTGCAATCACCGCTGCTGCAATATCGCGATATTCAAAAATAACCACGCCACCAAAAATATCCCAACTCACCGAGCCATTAGGAATACCCAGCTCATCGGCAATCATTTTTTTAGGCTCGCCACCAAAAACCAACTCGCCAAATCCGATAAGGAAATAAGTCAGACCAATAGTCGCCATAAACAAAATAATGTCGGGCTGGTTGACCAGTTTTCTAAGCACCACACGCTCAATTGTCAGCGCCAAAACACCCATGACAACAATTGTTAGAGCCAGCGCCACATACGCTGGAATGCCAAAAGAATGTATCCCCACCAGCGTTAACGCCGCAAACACCACCATGATGCCTTGGGCAAAGTTGAACACGCCTGAGGCTTTAAAAATCAACACAAAGCCAAGCGCTAAAAGGCCATATAAAATGCCCGAAACAAAGCCTTCCCACAACACCTGAAGCAAAAAGTCAGGGGCAGAAAACATATCAACGAAAGGTGCTACAAAAATACTATTTAAAAATTCCATATCAATGCCCCACGCCAAGATAGGCATCAATCACCGCCTGATTAGAGGAGACCTCTTGCGGTGTACCATCGGCAAGTTTTTCACCATAATTGAGCACCACAACACGATCAGATAAATCCATCACCACGCGAATATCATGCTCAATCAACGCAATTGTTGTTCCAAATTCGGCATTCACTTCTAAAATATAACGTGACATATCCTCTTTTTCTTCAAGGTTCATTCCCGCCATCGGTTCATCGAGCAACAGCAACTCAGGTTCCATCGCCAAAGCGCGTGCCAGTTCAACTCGTTTTTGCAAACCATAGGGCAAGCGACCAACCGGAGTTCTTCGAATATGTGCGATCTCTAAAAAATCGATAACTTCTTCAACTTTTCTGCGGTGTGCCATTTCTTCTTGCAATGCAGGGCCAAAGCGCAACATTTGCCAAAAGAAATTTTTGTGCATTTTAAGCGTGCGGCCCGCCATAATATTATCCAACGTCGACATGCCTTTAAACAATGCCACGTTTTGAAACGTCCTCGAAATACCCTGACTGGCAGCCACATAAGGTTTCATTTTTGAACGTTGAACATTCTTATAGGTAATCACGCCTTCTTGGGGATGATAAAACCCGTTGATGACATTTAGCATCGAGGTTTTTCCAGCACCGTTCGGTCCAATAATTGCGCGCACTTCGCCTTTGATAATATCAAAGCCAACATTTTTAATAGCTTTCACGCCACCAAATGACAATGAAACATTCTCTAGGTTCAGTAAAACATCACCCGGCATCACATCTTGTGTACTCATTGTGCCGCCTCCGAAATTGCACCACGTGCGGCATGTAATTCCATGTCACGAATTTGCACATCACCTTCAACAATGCCTTTGCGGCCATCTTCAAACGTCATTTCCGTTTTAATATGTTGAACCTTAATCTCAGGATCATAAAGCGCATCAATCAGCACTCCATACCGCTCATCAATGGTGGAACGGCGCACTTTTGCAGTACGAGTAATCTCACCATCATCAGGATCAAGCTCTTTATGCAAAATTAGGAACCGTTTAATCTGCGCACCAGAAACCATTTCTTCACCAGCCAGCTCTCGGTTCACCGCATCAACATTTTCTTCAATCATTTTATAAACATCGCGGTGGGCGGCCAATTCTTGATAAGACGCGTATGAAACATTATTGCGTTCAGCCCATGAGCCAACAGCAACCAAATCAATATTGATAAAGCACGAGACATAATCACGCCCATTGCCAAAGGCCACCACTTCTTTAATGTTTGGAAAAAACTTGAGTTTATTCTCGATATACTTAGGTGGAAACATCGTGCCGTCAGCGGTTTTGCCAACGTCTTTGGCTCGATCAATAATTTTCAAATGACCCCGCTCGTCAAACAACCCTGCATCGCCTGAGTGAACCCAGCCATCTTTAGTTTTGGTATCTTTGGTTGCCTTAGGGTTTTTGTAATATTCTTTAAACACGCCTGGTGAGCGGAACATTACTTCGCCACTTTCGGCAATCTTAACCTCAATACCATCAAGGGGTTTGCCCACCGTATCGGCATAAATTTCAGCATCAGGTTGGTTGGTGATATAAACACCAGCTTCGGTTTGGCCGTAAAGCTGTTTGAGGTTAATGCCAAGCGAGCGGTAAAACTTGAAAATCTCAGGCCCAATCGCTTCGCCAGCCGTGTAACCAACGCGCACTTTAGAAAGACCATATCGGTTTTTCAAAGGACCATAGACCATCAGTTCACCAAGGCCGTAAAGCAAGCGGTCTTTCAGGCCAACCTTTTTACCATCAAGAATTCTCTCACCCGTGCCTTTGGCAACGTCAAGGAAGTAATGAAACATTTTCTTTTTGATGCTGCTGGCATCTTCCATCGACACCATAGTACGCGTGATGATGTTTTCATAAATTCGTGGTGGCGCAAACGCATAAGTCGTACCAATTTCTCGCCGATCAGCATCCACTGTTTCTGGACTTTCAGGGCAACAAACACAATATCCAGCCATATAAGACTGACCATAAGAAAACACATGATCGCCCACCCACGCCATTGGCAAATAAGCAATGACGGTCTCGTGCTCGTCCAAATTATCAAATTTATTAGCAGCCCCTGCAACCCAAATCATACTGGCCATTGTCATAACAACGCCTTTGGGTTTGCCTGTGGTGCCCGACGTATAAAGAATGATAGCTGTATCATCGCCAGACTTAGCATTAACACCTTCAAGCCACTTGGCTTCAGCATCACCGCTCTGCATTGCTTCTCGGCCCATCTCTTGAACCGCAACGAAAGAATGCAACCCATCAACCTTATATTTGGCTAGGCCTCGATCATTATCATAAACAACTGTTTTTATGCCCTTGTAGGTCTCACCAATATCAAGCATTTTATCAACTTGCTCTTGGTTTTCCACAATAGCGGCAACAACACCAGCATGCTCAAGCACAAAGCCCATTTCTTCAGCAACAGAATCTTGATAAACAGGTAACGGGATCCCCCCCAGCGCCTGAATAGCGCACATGGCCCAATAAAGCCGAGGTCGGTTATCTCCAACT
>JAMOMM010000473.1 GCA_027067085.1 Hyphomicrobiales bacterium | reverse complement strand
ACTCTTACGTTGGCTTTTGCATAGATGGGGTATCTTTCATCTATCAAGGCCTTCATTACAGCTTCTGGGTCAGGGGCTTTGAGTAAAGGGCGGCCGCCGCGTTTTCGCACCCGTTTCATCAATAACTTTAGATCGCAATCTAGCCAAATACAAATGGCTTTATTATCGATAGCCTTACGGGTTTGGGCATCCATATAGGCCCCGCCCCCAGTGGCTAAAACTTGGGGGCCACTTTCAAGCAAACGGGCAATGACTTTGCGTTCACCAGCGCGAAAATGTTCTTGGCCATGCTGGGCGAAAATATCACTAACGGACATGCCCGCGGCTTTTTCAATTTCATGGTCAGCATCGCGAAAGGTCAAGTTTAAGCGTTGGGCCAAGCGTCGGCCGATCGTGGTTTTACCTGCACCCATAAGGCCAACAAGGACAATCGAGCGATTGCCAAGACTTGAGCGTATTGCATCCAGATCGCTCTGGTTGATTTTTTTATTCATATGACTTCTCGCCATTGGGCGACGTATAAGAGAAACAAATTTGTGTTTACTTCTAGCGACAATGGGAAAAAAGCGCAAAGGAATTTGCGTTGTTGCTCGTAAACCGATTTATAGCGACAGGCGATGGTTTACTTTGTTGTGATTTGCTTTTGAAATTGTGCTAGATTAAATAACCCTCACTTCAATTGGTTTTATTTCATGGGCAGTGATAAGCGCGATGCCAGATAGTTTACGTTACTTGATTATTTTGTCGATTCTTGGCGGCATTGTTTATGGTGTTGCGTGGTGGCTGGCGAGTGGCCCGCCAGAACCTGTGACGATCGAAAAAAACCTGTCTAGTGATCGTTTGCGCAATTAGGGCTTGAAATGTCTGGTTTGATTAGCCCACAAGACCTGCGTTTGATTGATGCATTTTTGGAAATGATGAGTGCGGAACGCGGGGCTGCGAAAAACACGCTTGAAGCTTATGGCCGCGACCTTAAAGACTATGTCGAGTTTTTGACGGGTAAAGCGGTTCATCTTGATGGTGTTGGCAGTGACGTTATACGTGAATATATCGGCAGCCTAAATGCACAAGGGTTTGCCACAACAACAGTGCAGCGGCGCATTTCGGCAGTGCGGCAAATCCACCAGTTTTTGTATGCTGAAAATCTTTCTTCGGAAAACCCTGCAGATATTATTGAAAGCCCCAAGGCGGTACGCGCGTTGCCTAAAGTTATGTCGCATGAAGAAGTTGATGTGCTGTTGGGGCTGGCCAAAGATAAAGTCTTTCAGGCAAAAGGTAAAAAGCGACTTGATGCGTCTCGAATGTATTGTTTGCTCGAGCTTTTGTATGCAACGGGCTTGCGCGTTTCTGAGTTGGTGAGTTTGCCACGTGCGGTTTTGCGACAAGATAGTCAACTGATTGTTATTAAAGGAAAAGGTGGTCGCGAGCGTTTGGTGCCAATTGGTGAGACGGCCCGCCGCGCGGTGCAAGAATATTTAGAACTTGCAAAAGTGCGTGGCGAACGAATGTTCGTAGAAAGCTCTTTTATGTTTCCCTCGCGTGGCAAGGCTGGGTTTTTAACCAGACAGCATTTTGCCTTGGGGCTGAAACAGTTGGCAATTGAAGCAGGTTTAGATGGGGACAAAGTCTCCCCGCACGTGTTGCGTCATGCTTTTGCCAGCCATTTGCTTGGTGGCGGGGCTGATTTGCGCGCGGTGCAACAAATGCTCGGTCACGCTGATATTTCAACGACACAAATTTATACCCATGTTTTGGATGAAAGACTGCGGGCGGTGGTTGAAAATCATCATCCTTTATCCAAACCTTTGCCTAAAAGGGGCAAAACTTCGTAGCAAAATTGGTTTGAACTTGATATAAGGGCGCGCAATGACCACTTTTGCACCTATAATGAAGATGTGCAGAGACTATTTTTTGGGGCTTGTTTGTTTGCGATGACTATTTTTTTAGAATTTGAAAATCAGATTGCTGAATTGTACGGTAAAGTTGCTGAGTTGAAGGCGTTGGCTAAAGAAGATGAGACAATGTCCATCGAAGAAGAAGTTGAGCAGCTTGAAACCAAAGCAATTAAACAGCTTGGTGAATTGTATAAAAACCTTGATCCATGGCAAAAAACCCAAGTTGCACGTCACCCAGAGCGCCCACATTGTAAAGATTATGTTGGCGAACTCATCACTGACTTTGCTCCAATGGCGGGGGATCGTAAGTTTTCAGAAGATTTAGCCATCATTTCTGGCTTGGGTCGTTTTCGCGGTGAGCCTGTGATGGTGATTGGTCAAGAAAAGGGCCACGATACGGATTCGCG
The DNA here is from genome assembly GCA_027067085.1 of Hyphomicrobiales bacterium. Classification (GTDB taxonomy): domain Bacteria; phylum Pseudomonadota; class Alphaproteobacteria; order Rhizobiales; family Aestuariivirgaceae; genus JALWJW01. Next base: position 23,659 of record JAMOMM010000473.1, on the reverse strand, counting down.
TTTGAAACGCAATTTTGGCATGGCTCGGCCAGAAGGCTATCGCAAAGCGGTTCGTTTGATGGAAATGGCTGAGAAATTTGGCCTGCCAATTATTAGTTTTGTTGATACAGCTGGAGCGTATCCTGGCATTGGCGCTGAAGAGCGCGGACAAGCCGAAGCGATTGCGCGCTCAACCGATTGTTGCTTGGGCCTTGGTGTGCCGATTGTTTCAGTTGTTATTGGTGAAGGTGGTTCTGGCGGGGCGATTGCGATTGCCACAGCCAATACGGTTTTGATGCTGGAAAATTCAATCTACAGCGTAATTTCTCCAGAAGGGGCCGCGTCTATTTTGTGGAAAGATGCGGCGAAAGCCAAAGATGCGGCGCAATCGATGAAAATTACCGCGAAAGACCTTAAAGGCTTTGAAATTATTGACGACATTATTGCCGAACCTGTGGGCGGCGCGCACCGTGATCGCATTCAGGCAATGCAAGATGTGGGTGATGCCATTGCCAGTGCTCTTGAAGGCTATAAAGATATGTCGAGCGATGAATTGCGCAAGCAACGCCGCGACAAATTCCTAAACATCGGCCGTTCGCTTTCGTAGGCACTTGTGCTGCGCTATAGGGTTTTGCCCAAGTTATTAAAGCGGCCAGAAGAACATGATGAGTGGGATTGAGACGGCTAGAATGAGGAGTTCTAGTGGAAGGCCCATGCGCCAATAGTCACCGAAACGATACCCGCCTGGCCCCATGATGATGGTGTTGTTTTTGTGCCCGATGGGTGACAGGAAGGCACAAGAGGCAGCAACGGCGACACCCATAAGCATTGCATCAGGGTTTACATCTAAGCGTTTTGCCAGATCAACAGCAACGGGGGCTGCAACCAAAACGGTGGCAACGTTGTTCAACACATCCGACAGCGTCATGGTCACAACCATGAGTAAAGCCATGATGGCTACGGCGTGCCAGCCATGAGTAACATCAACAATGGTTTGGGCAATAAGTGCGGTGCCACCTGATTGTTCTAGGGCCGCGCCAAGGGGAATGAGCGAAGCGAGCAGCACAATGACGGGCCATTGGATTGATTCATAGACTTGCGATAGTGATACCACTTTGAGCAGAACGTACAGAACCACGCAGGCAGACAGCGCAAATGGTAGATAGATTAAGCCAAAGCTGGAAAGTACAATTGCGACGGTGAACAAAGAAATCGCCAACCATGCTTTATCCGTTTGGGTGACTTGCAAACCGCGTGGCGCTAGAGGCATAACTTCTAGCCACTTTATCACATCACCGATTTGGTCTGCATTGCCCATGAGTAACAATACATCGCCGGGTTTGATCTCTAATTTTCTAACGCGCTCGCGGAAAGGTTTGCCCTCGCGCGATACACCTAAAAGCATGACACCATGGCGGTAAAGCAGGCGAACGTCTAGGGCAGATTGCCCTGCGATGCGGGATTCAGCAGGCACTGCTGCTTCAACCATTTTAAGAGTGCCAGCCAAGGCACCTGTGTGTTTATCGGCGCGTGAATAGGACAATTTTAACGCAGTGGCAAAACTTTCAAGGGCTTTTGGGCCCGCCTTTAAAACCAGCGTATCGCCTTTGCGAATCTCGTTACGAACTGCTCTGCCAGGTAGGCGTTTTCCAGCTCGAACCAAGCCGAGAATGAGAACATCGTTTTCTTCGGCCATTTCCATAAGATCTTTGATGGTCTGGCCAACGGCTGATGATTTTTCTGGAACGCCAATTTCAACCACATAGCCTTCAAGGTTTCTCAGTTCGCTTGAGGCATCGTGTTTGGAGCGCTCGCTTGGCACCAAGCGCCAACCGACTAGCGCAACGAAAATCAGACCGACGATGGCAGTGGTTAAGCCAACGGGGGCAAAGTCGAACATTTTATAAGGTTCACCAAGGGCTGTTTCGCGAAATTGAGAGATAACAATATTTGGTGGGGTGCCGATAAGGGTGGCCATGCCGCCAAGTATGGTGGCGAAAGACAATGGCATTAATGACAGAGCTGGTGAGCGCTTGGCTTTTTTTGCTGCTTGAATGTCGACGGGCATAAGCAAGGCAAGGGCTGCAACGTTGTTCATAAAGGCAGATAATACTGCGCCTAAAAAACCCATGGCAGAGATATGGAGGGGCAGGGGTCTGTTTGAATCAATCACCCGACTGGTTAGAAGTTCAATAGCCCCTGACTGGGACAGGGCTTTAGAGATGATTAGCACCAGCGCAATAATAATGACAGCGGGGTGGCCGAAACCAGAAAAAGCCTGATCCTTAGGGATAACATTTAGAATGAGACCAACAGAAAGAGCACCGAATGCGACTAAGTCATAACGCCACTTTCCCCAAAGAAGTAGAATTAGTACGCCACCCATGAGTGAAAACAGGATAATTTGCTCGGTTGTCATGGTGTGTGGTGCCCCATTGTCTTATTTTTTAAGTCTGCCTGAGTTTAGGCCTGAGTTTAAGTCTGAGTTTAGGTCTGTGTTTAGACATGCCATATTTTCACCTGCTTCGCCAAGGGGCTAGTGACTATCGTGCTGGTTAGAGGCGAGGGAAAGTTTTTCTTACGAATTAACAAAGATAATTTAATTTTTGTTTGCGTCTGCTTTGGGCTAATGTCTGCGGTGTCGAATGAAATTAAAGACAATAAAGGTTAAGGGCAGCACCACGATGGCGTTGTACCCAGATTGTTTTAGAAATACCCGTTGCGCCAATTCAGGTGCATTTAAACCAACAACTGGTTTGGGTTGTCAAAAAAAGGAATAACACCCATGGCAAAGAAGTATGATGCTGGTGTGAAAGAATATCGCGAAACGTATTGGATGCCTGATTACGAGCCAAAAGAAACCGATCTTTTGGCGTGTTTTAAAATTACGCCACAACCAGGGATTCCACGTGAAGAAGTTGCAGCTGCTGTTGCGGCTGAAAGTTCAACAGGTACATGGACAACTGTTTGGACTGATCTACTTACTGATCTGGATTACTACAAAGGTCGCGCTTACCACATTGAAGATGTGCCTGGTGATGATACTTGTTATTATGCCTTTATCGCTTATCCGATTGATCTTTTTGAAGAAGGTTCAGTTGTAAACGTGCTAACATCGCTTGTTGGTAATGTGTTTGGCTTTAAAGCGCTTCGTGCTCTTCGTCTTGAAGATATTCGCTTCCCGCTTGCTTATGTGATGACTTGTAATGGTCCGCCACAAGGTATCGAGCTTGAGCGCGATATTATGAATAAATATGGTCGCCCAATGCTTGGTTGTACAATTAAACCAAAGCTTGGCTTATCAGCTAAAAACTACGGCCGCGCTTGTTATGAAGGCCTTCGTGGTGGTCTTGATTTCACTAAAGATGATGAGAACGTTAACTCACAGCCGTTTATGCGCTGGCGGCCTCGTTTTGATTTCGTGATGGAAGCGATTTTGAAAGCTGAAGCTGAAACTGGTGAGCGTAAAGGTCACTATTTGAATGTAACGGCTCCAACGTCTGATGAAATGATGCGTCGTGCAGAATATGCTAAAGAAATTGGCGCGCCGATCATTATGCATGATTACCTAACTGGTGGTTTGTCAGCGAATACTCAATTGGCACAATGGTGTCAGGAAAATGGTATGTTGTTGCACATTCACCGTGCCATGCACGCTGTGCTTGATCGCAACCCACATCATGGTATTCACTTCCGCGTTTTGGTTAAGGTCTTGCGCTTGTCTGGTGGCGATCATCTTCATTCTGGTACTGTTGTTGGTAAGCTTGAGGGCGACCGTGAAGCAACCCTTGGTTGGGTCGACTTGATGCGTGACAGCTATATTAAAGAAGACCGTTCACGCGGTATTTTCTTTGACCAAGATTGGGGCGCAATGCCTGGTGTTATGCCTGTTGCTTCTGGTGGTATTCACGTTTGGCATATGCCAGCTCTCGTGAATATCTTTGGTGATAATAGTGTGCTTCAATTTGGTGGCGGTACTCTTGGTCACCCTTGGGGTAATGCGGCTGGCGCGGCGGCAAACCGTGTTGCGGTTGAAGCTTGTGTTGAAGCGCGTAATCAGGGTCGTGATCTTGAAAAAGAAAGTAAAGACATCCTTGAAAGTGCAGCAAAACATTCTCCAGAGCTTAAAACAGCAATGGAAACTTGGAAAGAAATCAAGTTTGAATTCGATACTGTCGATAAACTGGACGTTGCTCACAAGTAATGACATGAGTTGCTGGCGGGTTGTGCCGCCAGCTAACTTTGAAATTAAAAACTCTATTATTTAAGGAAAATACTATGAGTGATATTCAAGACTACAAATCAAGCTTAGCCGATTCTTCAAGCATTAAGTTTGAGACTTTTTCATACCTTCCACCAATGGATGATGCGCGTATTCGTAAACAAGTTGAATACATTGTTGCAAAAGGTTTTAACCCAGCGGTTGAACACAGCGAGCCTGAAAATGCTTCTGACAATTACTGGTATATGTGGAAGCTTCCAATGTTTGGTGAAACAGATGTTGATTTCATTTTGGCCGAAGCTGCCGCTTGTCACAAAGCTCACCCAGCAAACCATGTTCGTTTGATCGGCTATGATAACTATAAGCAATCGCAAGGTGCTTCAATGGTTATTTACCGTGGCGAAATGTAAGCTAGCCAGCTTTAAATAAACAATTTTAGTGCGGCTGGGGAATTTGTTTTCAGCCGCATTTTTTTATGAATTTTTATAGGTTTGGATAATATGAGCGCGCAAGATAAACAACAGTATATGATTAAAAACGAGCCTTTTTATCGCTCTGTTAGTGATGAGAAAATGCTTTATGAAGCCGCATATCATGCGCGCATGCCTGTAATGCTTAAGGGTCCAACTGGTTGCGGTAAAACGCGCTTTGTTGAGCACATGGCATATGAATTAAAAAAGCCACTTATTACTGTTGCTTGTAACGAGGACATGACGGCTTCTGATTTGGTCGGTCGATTTTTGCTCGATATTAATGGGACTAAATGGCAAGATGGGCCGCTGACTGTTGCTGCACGTATGGGCGCAATTTGTTACCTTGATGAGGTTGTGGAAGCGCGCCAAGATACTACCGTTGTTATTCACCCGCTCACCGATCACCGCCGCGTTCTGCCGTTGGAGAAAAAAGGTGAGATGGTTGAGGCTCACCCAGATTTCCAAATTGTTATTTCTTATAACCCTGGCTATCAAAGTTTGATGAAAGACCTTAAACAGTCTACCAAGCAACGCTTTGCAGCGCTTGATTTTGATTACCCAGAACTTGAAACCGAAGTTGAGATTGTTGTTCACGAAGCTGGCGTTGATGAAGATATTGCCACTAAACTGGTGAACATTGCTCACCGCTCGCGCAATCTTAAAGGCCATGGGCTTGATGAAGGCATGTCAACGCGGTTGTTGACTTATGCCGGTCAGTTGATTGCTAAGGGTGTTGATCCCAATGCAGCGTGCCGCATGGCGCTTGTTGGGCCGTTGACCGATGATCCTGATATGCGTGATACGCTTGAAGCTGCTGTTTCCACTTATTTCTAATTTGTGATTGATTGATCGTTAATGACCAGAGTTGATTTTATAGAATATCTTAGTTGCCTTGATGAGGATCACCCTCATGTGGGGGCGCTTGAATCTTCCTATGCAGAAGCAGCTCGGGTTATGTCTCCCAATGGTTTAGCTAATTACCTTGAAGGCGTTCGTGGTATGTGCGGGCTGGGTCGAGGTGAAGATTTAATCCTTAGTTATATCGAAGCAGTGCCACCTGTTGCTAAAGAAGTGGGTGAGGATATTATTCCAGATATTGTCCATTCGATCATGGCGATAGCTTCGCACACATCAGGCAGTGTTATAGCTTTAATGCTGGCAAATTTACCTTTAGCCGCGCGGCGGTTTGGCGATGCTGAACAGGTTCATAATTATTTAAGTCTGATACATCAATTGACGGGTAAGGCACCGCGTGGTCTTCGTCCGATGATGGAAAATTTAACTGAACTATTGTCTAAACTGACGCTTGGCGGTTTGCGCCGTTGGGCAATGTGGGGTGCGCAAGCCCATGCGCGTGATCTTGATGGTCAAATGGCATATTTCGCCCTGGAATCAGACAGTTCGCGCGCCGTGCTTCAACGAGAGCGGCGCGGTACGTTGTTTATTGATAATCAACGCAAACTGAACTTCTATCTTAGAGCATTGTGGGGCCGGGCATTCTTTATGAAACCGACGGCTGGTGATTATGAAAACCGTCGCGGTATTCGCCCGTTTATTGAAGACTGGTTTGTGCATGTGCCTGATGCGTTCGATACTTACGGGGACATTACGGGTATTGAAATTTATCGCGCGACGGTGGCTCATGCGGCAGCGCACATGGTTTATACTAGTGAACCTATTTCAGCAGAGCAACTCTCTCCCCTGCAAATGAAGTGTATTGATCTGTTTGAAGACGGCCGCATTGAGTATTTAGCCATGCAGGAATTTCCTGGTCTTGGAAAAATTTGGAAACCGTTTTTTGATGAAGCCCATTTTGAAGATGATAGCAAATTAAGCGATCATCATGATGCGCTTGATCTCATGTTTCGCACGGCACGGGCTTTGATTGATGAAACCTATCAAGATAAAGAATCAGGTTTGAACGATCTTGTTTCGCGCTTTCGCGATGAGCTGGAAACGCGGGCAACTGACAACCAAATTGCGTGGGATTTTGGTATGGAGTTTTTCCATCTCATGAAGTCTGTGGCTGGGTTGCCATCGCTGCGGATTGTTGAAGAATTTCCTGTGCCGTACCGCGATGATAATCGTTATTGCTGGATGTTTAGCGAAATTGACATGGAGCGCGGGGCTGACTATGTGCCAGCCAGTGAAGGTCAAATTCGACGTAAAGTGGACATGCTGGCGTTTGTTCACGAGCTTGATTGTGAAACTGCAGGCGATGATGCTCAGGAAATTTGGACACTTGATGGGGAATTATTCCCCTATGAAGATCATGGTCTTTCCTACAATGATATGGAAGGTAAAGAGCCTATTTCAGCACCGTTTCATTATGATGAATGGGATTATCATGTGCAGCTTCATCGGCCAGATTGGGTAACGGTTTATGAACGTCGGCAAGGGCGTGGTGATCCTGAAATTATGGATGATATTCTGGTTAAGCATCGCCCGATTGCCCAGCGCATTCGTCATTTGGTTGACGCGATGCAACCGCAAGGCATTGTGCGTAAACGCGGCTATGAAGAAGGCGAAGAGATAGATATTAATGCGGCAGTGCGCGCTATGAGCGACATTCGTCGTGGGGTGATGCCTGATCCACGGATCAACATTCGGATCACGCGTCATGTGCGTGATTTATCTGTGGTTATTTTGCTTGATCTTTCGCATTCAACCAATGAATTAGTCAATAAAGAAGACCCTGAAGGTCCTACGATTTTGTCACTCACACGTGATGCTACGGGCTTAATGAGTTGGGCGATTGATTCTATTGGCGATCCATTTGCCGTGCATGGTTTTGCCTCGGACGGGCGGCATGATGTGCAGTATTATCGGTTTAAAGATTTTGATGAGCCTTATGGCGATGAGGCAAAGTCTCGCCTTGCTGGAGCTACAGGTGGTTTGTCGACGCGAATGGGTGCAGCGCTTCGCCATGCTGGCCATCATTTGCATCAAAAAGCTTCGCAAAAGAAGCTCATTTTGCTCATTACTGATGGCGAGCCAGCCGATATTGATGAGCGTGATCCGCAATATTTGCGCCATGATACTAAAAAAGCCGTCGAAGATTTGGCCTCTAAAGGCGTTTACACCTATTGTTTAACTCTTGATCCACTAGCTGATCGTTATGTAGCGCGTATCTTTGGTGAAAACCGCTATTCTATCGTTGATGATGTGGAGAAACTACCAGAGCGTCTGCCTGCTGTATTTGCAATGTTGACCAGTTAACGCGAAGTGCTCTAGCCTTGCAAAAATGGGTTGTTGGCGCGTTCGTTGCCAATTGTGCTGGTTGGGCCGTGGCCGCAAATGAAGGTTATGTCATCTGCCAATGGCATCAGTTTTTCTTTAATGGAATTGATTAAGTCATCATGGTTGCCGCGTGGTAGGTCTGTGCGCCCGATTGAGTTTTGGAACAGCACATCGCCAACAAGGGCCAATTTAATGTCTTCGTTGATGAAGACGACAGAGCCGGGCGAATGGCCAGGGCAATGAGCAACACGGAAGGTGATATTTCCAACATCAATACTATCGCCGTCATTTAGCCACTGATCGCTGGTGCAATTTCGCGAACCTTGCACGCCATACATTTCGCCTGTTTCGACAAGGCTTTCGAGCAAGAATAAATCATCCTTGTGTGGGCCGATGATTTTCACATCAAGTTTTTCTTTTAATTCTGCCGCCCCGCCTGCGTGATCGATATGACCGTGAGTAAGAACAATGTTTTTGACGGTTACACCAGTTTCTTCAATGGCTTTTAAAATTTGATCGACATCACCGCCTGGATCAACAACAATCCCTTGCATGGTTTTTGTGCACCAAATGAGGGTGCAATTTTGTTGTAGCGGCGTAACAGGGATAATTGCGGCGCTTAACGGGGCTGATTGATCGTTCATTTTATGGGGCCTTTAGGACTTGTCGTAAGAGATTTGGGAAAAGTATATCTGTTTGGAAACTTAAACAATAGGCTTTAATTTCATCTGGCTATAGACGTTAGAGTTTGGTTGAATTAGATTTTTAAAAATGATTTTTAAAATAGAAATGAATTGATATGGCGCTAGAGCGTATCAAAGGTACGGTAAAGTTTTTTAATACCGCTAAGGGTTATGGGTTTATAAAACCTGATGATGGGCGCAAAGATATTTTCGTCCATATCACCACGGTTCAACGCTCTGGATTGCATCAACTTGATGAAGGCATGGTGATGAGTTTTGAAATCGCGCCAGATGAAAATGGCCGTGGACCTCAAGCTGTTGAATTGCAATTACTGTGAGGGTTTGGCAGATTTTCAAGGTTGTGCTATAATTGATTTATGCAAATTAAACCTTCCATATACGCCAGCTTAATTACAGGGTTTGTGATTGCGGCTTCTATGATGGTAAGTAGCTTTTCGACATCGGTGCTTGCTGGTCCCAATTGTACGTGCCGGTTTGCAGGGCAAAACTTTAAAACAGGTGCAGTCTTGTGTATTCGTGGTAAGCTGTCTCGTTGTGAATTTGTATTGAACAATACGTCTTGGAAGGTTTTGGCGCAAACGTGCCCGCAAGTTATGGTGCCAAACAATTTGGATCAAAACCAATCCTTGCCTCGACTAAAGTTGCTGGCTAGGTTGAAATCTCGATTGCAGTTTTAAATTCCCCATCATTTTAAAGGGCTACTATTAAAGGAAACGTCGTGACGTCTTATTTGTCTCGTGTACTTGTTGTTGTGTTTTGTGTTTTTGGGGTTTCAGGCACAAGTGCTTTGAGCCGTAGCAATGACAAGCCGTTTGATTATTATGTTTTGTCTCTTTCTTGGTCGCCAACTTATTGTACCAGTAAAGCTGGACGAAGAGACCGCACACAATGTCAATCAAACAGGCGGTTTGCATTTGTGGTTCATGGCTTATGGCCACAATATGAAAATGGCTGGCCAAAATTTTGTCAAACAAATCAGCGCTGGGTTGGGCGCGGACAGATCAAACGTATGCTTGATATTATGCCGTCAAAGCGATTGATTATCCATGAATGGAAAAAACATGGAACTTGTTCGCGTTTGGGACAAAAGGGTTACTTTAAATTGACCCGCCAGCTTTATAAAAAAATTCTGACACCAGCGCGTTATTTAGCTCCATCACGGCCCTTGTTGATTACACCAGAAACGTTGGTATCTGACTATGTCAAAACCAATAAAGGGCTTAAAGCGTCAATGATGTCGGTTCAGTGTGGCAACTCTAGGGGCCGGGGCCGATTGTCAGAATTGCGGATTTGTTTTTCGAAAAATGGCGAGTTTAGAGACTGCGGTGTGAACGAGCGACGGCGTTGTCGTGCTGAAAGCTTGGTTTTACCGCCTGTTCGATAAAAATATTCAAATTTGCTTGTGGACAGATGATTCTTCGCTGGTATTGCGGTGATCTGGTTGGTATAGGCTATTAGCTTAGTTAATTGCTCGCTGGTTCGGGCTGCGCAAAAATTACAGGCGATAAAAATGAAGCTGATTTCCGGGAATTCAAACCGACCTTTAGCCGAAGCAATTGCAGCTTACCTGCAAACCCCACTCACAAAATGTACTGTGCGCCGTTTCGCCGACATGGAAATTTTTGTTGAAGTTCAGGATAATGTTCGCGGAGATGATGTTTTTATCATTCAACCGACATCGTTTCCAACGAACGACCATTTAATGGAATTATTGATTATTATTGATGCGTTACGTCGCGCTTCAGCGCGTCGGATTACTGCCGTGATGCCTTACTTTGGGTATGCACGTCAAGATCGCAAGCCTGGGCCTCGAACGCCGATTTCTGCAAAACTTGTGGCCAATATGATTACGCGTGCTGGTGCTGATCGGGTTTTAACGCTTGATCTGCACGCAGGGCAAATTCAGGGCTTTTTTGATATTCCAACAGATAACCTATTTGCAGCACCTGTGATGATGCGCGATGTTGAGGCCAATATTGGCAAGGGTGACAATGTTATGGTTGTGTCACCCGATGTTGGTGGTGTGGTTCGTGCGCGCGGTTATGCCAAGCGCATTGGTGCACCTTTAGCAATCGTTGATAAACGCCGTGATCGGCCAGGTGAGTCAGAAGTCATGAATATCATTGGTGATGTTAAGGGTAAATCTTGCATCTTAGTGGATGATATTATCGATTCAGGTGGCACATTGTGTAATGCGGCCGATGCATTGTTGGCCCAAGGAGCAACTGACGTTTCAGCTTACATCACTCATGGGGTGCTTTCTGGTGGTGCTGTGGCGCGGGTGACGGCTTCTAACTTAAAAGAACTTGTTGTGACCGATACTATTCAAGCGACTGAAGCGGTTCGGGTTTCGCAAAACATTCGCGTTGTCTCTATTGCACCATTGATTGGTGAAGCCATTGGGCGTACTTCACGTGAAGAATCAGTTTCAAGCCTGTTTCATTAAACTCATTTGATTTTAGTTGTTTGCCGTAATGCCTCAGCACTAATCATACCAGCGGAAACGGCTAGGTTTAGTGAACGCGTATTTGCTTGCATTTTGATGGTGACTTGCTTTGGGTGGTTGTCGTGAACGTTTTTGGGGACGCCTGCGCTTTCGCGGCCAAACAGTATGATGTCACCTGATTGGAATTCAAAATCCAAATAGCTTTTGGTGGTTTTTGTTGTGGCTAGAACAATCCTTTGCTGGGCAGTGGCCTCGACAAAATCATCATAACAATTATGACGAACCAACTTAACATGATCGATATAATCCATACCAGCGCGGCGAAATGAGGCGATGGACCAGCGAAACCCCGCAGGCTCTATAATGTGAACAGGGGTGCCAAGGCAAGCCGCGGTTCTAAGAATCGTTCCTGTGTTTTGAGGGATGTCGGGTTGGTATAGGGCAATTTCAATCAATTTATAAATCTCGTATTTTTGCTTTATTGGATGATTTTTGTAGTTGTTAAGAGTGGCTCGCAATTAAGCCCCATCAAAATCCCACGGTGTTGATCTAGATCATCAAAACGTGAAAAAAGCAATGCGACTGCGACATATCATGGCTGGACAATTTACTCATCTAGTGCCAAAACATCGCAAGGTAGGTTTACCAAAATTTAATGTAGAGTGTTTGGTGTTATTTGTTCTACAGATGAAGTGTTCAAACACATCAATGTCAAATATTAAAAGGTAGTTTGTGGTCTTTCACATTTGTGATTGAATACAAAGTGCTCAAACAAAGCCCAAAGGATAAACAAAGTGTCCACAGTGGAAGAAGTAGAAGGCACACGCCGCGATTTTTTATATATCGCGACTGGTGCAGTTGGTGCGGTTGGTGTCGCTGGTGCGATTTGGCCGTTTATCGATCAAATGAACCCTGATGCGTCAGTGCGTGCATTATCATCAGCTGAATTTGATTTGGCACCGATTGAAGAAGGTCAAGGCATCACTGTTACTTGGCGTGGCAATCCTGTATTTATTCGTCACCGCACACCAAAGGAAATCGCTGCTGCTAATGCGACACCGATGAGCGATCTTAAAGATCCAATCGCGCGGAACGTTAATGTAGCGGAAGGTTCAGATGCTGCTGATAAAAACCGTGTTGTTGATGGCAAAGAACAGTATTTGGTGATGATGGCAATTTGTACTCACCTTGGTTGTGTACCTGTTGGCGAAGCTGGTGATTATGATGGTTGGTTCTGTCCATGTCATGGTTCACACTATGATACTGCGGGACGAATTCGCAAAGGACCAGCACCTCGCAATCTTGATGTGCCTCCTTACAAATATATCAGCGATAGCAAAATTGTTATCGGATAAGGGATTTTAAGCGATGAGCGGACATTCAAATTATGAATTTAAGAATCCAGTTGTAAACTGGCTGGATTCAAGACTTCCAATCGTAAGCCTGATTAAAGGCCAAGCGATGGATTTTCCAACACCGAAAAACCTGAACTACTGGTGGACCTTTGGTGGCATTTTGGCCATCATGTTGGTTATCCAGTTGATTTCAGGCATTGTTTTGGTGATGCATTACACACCAAATACAGCGATGGCTTTTGCTTCTGTTGAGCATATTATGCGCGATGTGAACTATGGTTGGTTGCTGCGTTATATGCATGCAAACGGCGCGTCCATGTTCTTTGTTGCGGTGTATATCCACATTTTCCGTGGCATGTATTACGGTTCTTATAAAGAGCCACGCGAAGTGCTTTGGATGCTTGGTGTGTTTATCTTTATTGCGATGATGGCTACTGCCTTTATGGGTTATGTTCTTCCATGGGGTCAAATGAGCTTCTGGGGTGCGAAAGTTATTACCAGTTTGTTCTCAGCAATTCCGTTTGTTGGCGATCCGATTGTAACATGGCTTTGGGGTGGTTTTAACGTTGCAAACCCAACGTTGAACCGTTTCTTCTCATTGCATTATCTATTGCCGTTCGTGTTGGCTGCACTTGTGTTCTTGCATATCTGGGCGCTTCACGTTCCTGGTAACAATAACCCAACAGGTGTTGAACCAAAATCTGATGCAGATACATTACCTTTCCATCCGTATTACACGATGAAAGATTTGTATGCGATCATGCTATTTTTGATGGTTATGTTTGCATTCGTATTCTTTGCGCCAAACTATATGGGCCACGCTGACAACTATATTGAAGCAAATCCATTGGTTACTCCTACACACATTGTGCCTGAATGGTACTTCTTACCGTTCTATGCGATCTTGCGTTCTATCCCTGATAAGCTGCTTGGCGTTATCGCTATGTTCTCTTCATTGCTGATCTTGCTAGCCTTGCCTTGGTTGGATTCATCACGTGTGCGCTCTGGTAAGTATCGTCCAATCTTTAAACAACTATTCTGGTTATTTGTGTTTGATTGCTTGGTACTTGGTGTCGTTGGTGGTCAGCCTGCCGAAGGTATTTGGTTGATTATTGGCCGTATCGCAACTGCATACTACTTCTTGCATTTCATTATTTTGCTACCGCTTATTGGGCTCTTAGAAAGTCCCAAGCCGCTTCCCGCTTCCATTAGTGAAGATGTGTTGGCGAAAAGCGATGCGAAAAGTTCATGAGGAATATTAAGAAAATGAAAAAACTTTTCAAAAGCCTTGCCGTTGCAAGCATCCTTGGTGCCCTCATGTCACCGCAAGCTTTGGCAGAAAAAGCAAAAGGTCACAAAGATGCGACCAATTATAGCTTCTCATTTGAAGGTATCTTTGGCACATTTGATCGTGCTCAGTTGCAACGCGGTTTCCTTGTTTACAAAGAGGTTTGCTCTAGCTGTCATGGTTTGGAAAAACTAAGCTATCGTAACCTTGGAGAGCCAGGTGGACCTGAGTTTTCAAAAGCTGAAGTAAAAGCCATTGCAGCGGAAAACGAAGTTATCGATGGACCAAATAGTGAAGGTGAAATGTTCGAACGTCCTGGCAAGCCAGCTGATCGTTTTGTTTCACCATTTCCTAATAAGCAAGCTGCAAAAGCCAGCAACAATGGTGCTCTTCCACCAGATTTGTCTTTGATTACAAAGGCGCGTTCTGGTTGGCATGGTACGCTAAGATCATTGTTTACCTATTCATTATTTAATGGATCTGGTGGCCCTGAATATGTTGCTTCACTTCTTTCTGGCTATGGTCATGAAGCACCGAACGGCGAAGAAAAAGATGGTTTAAGCTACAACCCATTTTTCTCAAGCTTGTGGATTGCGATGCCTGAACAATTGAGTGAAGATGGTGTTGAATATGCTGATGGCACTAAAGCGACCATTGAACAACAAGCTAAAGACGTTGCAGTGTTTTTAACTTGGGCGGCTGAGCCTAAGATGGAAGAGCGCAAAAGCCTTGGCCTGATCGTTTTACTTTATATGGCTGTGTTCTCTGCGATGCTTTATCTTGTGAAAAAAGCAATTTGGCGGAATGTAAAACACTAGTTTTATAGCGTTGATTTTTTCAACATAAACAATCAAAATAGCCTACACATTAAAATGTGTGGGCTATTTTTTTGGGAACTTTTACATGACTAAAACAGTATTGGGCGTCATTGGCGGGTCTGGCATTTATAACCTAGAACTTGAGGATGCGCGGTGGGATAAAATTGAAAGCCCGTGGGGTGAGCCTTCTGATGAGGTTCGCCGTGGGACGATTGATGGTTTGCCCGTGGTGTTCTTGCCTCGTCATGGCAGAGGGCATAAAATTCCACCCAGCGATATTAATTACCGCGCCAATATCGATATTCTTAAACGGGCGGGGGTAACCGATTTAATCTCAGTTTCTGCCGTTGGCTCGTTTCGCCAAGAAATGCCACCGGGTACGTTTGTTATCGTTGACCAATATATTGATCGCACATTTGCTCGCGAGAAAAGCTTTTTTGGTAAGGGGTGCGTTGCACATGTTTCGGTGGCTGATCCTGTTTCGCCAAATTTGTTAGATTTAATTGAAGAGGCTGCAAAAGTAGAAAAGCTGGCATATAAGCGCGGTGGTACGCTTTTGGTGATGGAAGGTCCGCAATTTTCAACTAAAGCGGAAAGCCATATGTACCGCTCATGGGGTTGTGATATTATTGGTATGACCTCGATGCCCGAAGCTAAATTGGCTCGGGAGGCTGAGATTTGTTACGCAAACATCGCGATGGTGACGGATTTTGATTCATGGCATCCAGAGCATGGCGCCATTGATATTACAAAACTTTTGGCCGTAATGGGTGAGAATGCAGGCCATGCGCAAAACCTTGTGCGCCGAATTGCGCAAGACATGCCGCGTGAGCATCAGGCTTGTCCAATTGGTTCAGATAAAGCGCTTGAGTTTTCGATTGTAACCCAACGCGAAGATCGTGACCCGTCCTTAGTGCACAAACTTGATGCGATTGCAGGGCGGGTTCTTTAGGATCGTTCTGAGGTATACTGAACCAGAATGATTTATTTAAGGGGTTGAAATCATTGTGGTCATGTTGCATTTGGGATTCAAACAAAACATGAAGCGTTCTAAAATTTTATTGGGCTGTAATGTTTGAAAAATCGGCAACGACTTTTGTATAAACGTCACGTTTAAAAGGCACAATCAAATCTGGTAGTTCATTCATATCTGCCCAACGCCATTCATCAAATTCAGCGGCATGGCCAAGGCCCGAAATATCGACCTCACTGTCAGCGCCTTCAAAACGTATGGCAAACCAGCGTTGTTCTTGGCCGCGAAATTTTCCCTTCCACGCTACGCCAATGAGCTTGTCGGGTAGGTCATACTTAAATGTTGTGGTGGCTTCGCGAATGATTGAAGCTGATTTGACGCCTGTTTCTTCATACAGTTCACGTAGCGCGGCGGTTTCACCGTCTTCGCCTTTGTCGATGCCACCTTGAGGCATTTGCCACCACATGCCAGCACCTTCATCGTCGTGTTTATCAATAGCGATGCGCCGTCCAACCCAAACCTTATTTTCTTTGTTGAGTAGCATAACGCCAACGCACGGACGGTAGGCTGTGGGTAAAGATTTTTGTTTTGTCATTTTTATGAACGTCCAGAACGATAGGCAACAGATAAAGGCACAAGAACGATGCCGCGGTCGGATAAAGTGCGGGACCAGCTTTCAAGCGTATCAATTGTGATTGATAGGCCTGTACCAAAACCAATCGCGATGCCTTTGCGACGTGCGGTATCTTCAAGTCGTTGTAAAGCGCGTTGTATACTAGTGGCGGTTTGATCGCTATCAATCACAACATCTGTGGCGCGGGTGGAAAGATTGACGGCTTGGGCAATTGATGTGGTTAAGGATGAATCGTTTGAGCCATCATCAAAATAGACTAATCCGCGGTTTTTTATTTGAGAGAACACCGGTAATAGAGCACCACCGTCTGATGTAAATTTTGCGCCCATATAGTTGGTCACACCTGTGTAACCTGAAAAACGGCTCATTAGCCATTGGAGGCTTTTAAGGTTTTCAGCCACTTCAGCTGAGGCAAGGAGTGTTTTGGGGCCAGGATTGACACCTGGGTAGCCAAAAGGTTCCATTGGCAAATGAAGCAGGATCTCATGGCCACGGGCGCGCGCTTTGTTGATTGTTGGTTGTATGGAGCGACCATAGGGGGCAAATGCGAAGGTAATCTGGCCAGGTAATTCTTTGATTGCCTGATTTGTTAGCTTTGCATTGATACCCATGCCAGAAATTACGACAGCAATTTTTGGTTTGCTTGAACGAGATAACGAATGGTCTGCTTTTGCTGAATAAACTTTAAAAGGTGTCTGACCGTTACGTGATTTTTTCGGTAAAAGACCAAATGGTCCGCGTTCACTTACCGCTTTAACGGGCGCGCGGCGCAGCGGTCGTGCTGTTCGCATACCAGGGCGTTCGATAATTGCAACTTTTTGGCCATAAATAATGGCCCTATCGGCTGCAAGGTCCACAGGGTCTGGTTCTGGCGGGATAGTATTTTCAGGCTCGACTGGTTCTGTTGGCTTTTTCTTTGGGGTGCTCGCCGTAACAATTTTTTCTAAGGGGTGGATTTTCATTGTGATGACGGGTTCACCAGCAAATGGGGCATCTTGCATATAAGCCCAGCCCATTGCTGATGCGCCGACGACAACGGCAACCGTACTTGCTAGCTGTAGTTTAGACGGTGTCAGGGCGCGTAAACGATCACGGATCGTTTTGCGTTTGAGTGGTTGTCTCAGATCGTCTTGCATACTAAGCGATAAGCCTTATTGCATAGATTTGTCGTTACCACGAACGGTTGAGCAAATCTAAAAATTGATTCGGCCCTGAGTATAAAGAATCAATACAAAAAAATCGAAAATAAAAAGGGGAGCTAAACGCTCCCCTTAAATGGAATAAATCGGCAAGTTAATTAAAAGGCTAATTACTTGTCTCTTTTTCTTTTGTCTCTTGTTTTTTCTCGGCCTTATCGCCGGTTGTCTTTTTATCAGCAACAATGGGTTTTAGTTTGTACTTTTCAACAACTGTTGCAACCTTCTCGCCGTGGATCAGATCAATTGCTGCGTGAAACTGTTTATCAAGTTTGCGGTCGCGAGGGACGTAAGCTGAAGATCCAGATTCTTCTTTTTTCTTGCCTTTTTTGCCTTCGTTTTGAAGATGGCCTTTAAGGCTGGCTTCACCTGTTTTTTGTTTTTTAACCAAGGCGGCTAGCTCTGGCGGCAGATCTTGTTCAATCAAAATATCAGGAACAATGCCTTTGGCCTGAATTGATGTGCCTGATGGGGTGTAATAACGCGCCGTGGTAAGGCGAATTGCGCCTTGACCGTTTAGAGGGATAATTGATTGCACAGAGCCTTTGCCAAATGAGCGAGTGCCGACAATCGTCGCGCGCTTGTGGTCTCGCAATGCGCCTGCAACAATTTCAGAAGCCGATGCTGAGCCGCCATTGATAAGGACGATGATTTTTTTGTTATGAGCCAAATCACCAGCGCGTGCCGCGAAACGTTGGGTTTCTGAGGCGTTGCGCCCACGGGTTGAAACAATTTCGCCGCGTTCGAGGAATGTGTCAGATACTGAAATGGCTTGGTCTAACAAACCGCCTGGATTATTGCGAAGGTCGATAATAAAGCCTTTTAACTCGCTACCAATTTCTTTGGTGAGTTTTTTCATTGCTTTATCTAGACCTATTTGGGTTTGCTCAGAAAAGGTTGTGATACGGACATAACCAATATCGCCCTCTTTTGAGGACTTAACTGATTTTACGCGTATAATATCGCGAACAATTTTAATTTCGAACGGCGCTTTGTGACCCTTGCGAATAACTGTGATGGTGAGGGTTGTGTTAACCTTGCCACGCATTTTATCAACCGCTTGCGTCAACGTCATACCGCGAACGCGATCACCATCAAGGTGGGTGATTAGGTCATTGGCTTGAACACCTGCTTTTGCTGCGGGGGTATCATCGATTGGGGTGACAACTTTAATAATCCCATCTGACATTGTTACTTCAATGCCAAGACCACCAAATTCGCCGCGTGTCTGTTGGCGCATATCTTTAAAGCGCTTAGGGCTCATATAACTCGAATGAGGGTCAAGCGAAGTGAGCATGCCGTTGACGGCTGCTTCTACCAGCTTTTCTTCATCAGGTACTTCAACATAATCTGCGCGGATACGGTCAAAAACATCGCCAAATAAATTTAATTGACGATAGGTGTTGTTGTTTGCGGCGGTGGCTGCTGATAACACATGCCAACCTGCACTAGCGGCAAATGCGCCAATAGCAATCAATCCAAGTGATTTTAAAGTATTCTTTCGCATTAGTTACGAGCCCTTTTAAGGTTTTTGTTCCACCAACGGGTCGGATCAATCGAGCCGCCGTTTTTTCTAAATTCTATATACAGTACTGGTTTATTCACGTCCAATGATGCTGTAATCAAAGTTTTGCGAGCAGCGCTTGTGCCCATCGTTCCAATCGGTTCGCCAGCGAAAACTCGTTGGCCTGTTTGGACGTCAATCTTTTCCAATCCTCCAAGTAACATATGGTAGCCTTGCCCAACGTTCAATATTAATAATTGTCCATATGAACGGAATTCACCTGCAAATTCAACCACCGCGTCTGATGGAGCGGTGACTTGGGCATGTTTTAGGGTTGCTAAGAAAACGCCCTTTGACCGGCTGCCAAGAGCACCTTTTTCATTGTAGTTACGTAAAACACTGCCCTGAGCAGGGTATTTTAACGCCCCAACGGCTTTTGAAAAAATTACTTTTGGCCGCAATAAGCGCGCTTTTCGGGCGGCTTCTTTGCGACGTTCTTCGGCGGTTTTTTGTTTCTCTGCAAGGAGACGCTGTTGTTCTTGGCGTTGTTTTTGTTTTTTAATCCTCGCAATGAGGTCTTTAAGGTTTCGAGCCTTCTGGGCAAGAGCGGCGGTGCGAAGGTGCTCATTTTTGAGTTGTTGTTGCGTTTTTTTGACGAAACTCTTTTTTAGGGCCAACGCTTTTCGCAATTCTTGGCGGACGCTATCAAGGGTTTTATTGTCTTTTTGCAGGTCTGATTGCGCAATTTTGAGTTTTTGGCGCACATTTTGGAGTTTTGCCAGTTCGCGTCGAAGGATGGTGGTTTCGGCTTTAATAGCTGGAATAATTGAGCCAAAAAGGGTGGCGCTACGTATCGCTGCCAAGGCATCACTGGGGTGGGCGGCTAAAGGAGGCGGGGGGTTGCCCTCAAGGCGTTGCAGTCCGACCAGCAATTCGCCCAAAGCATCGCGTTTAACATTCAGGCTGGCTATGAGTTGTTTTTCAGTGGTGTTTAAGGTGGCTATTTTTTCAAGACCGATTGATATATTGGCTTCGCGGGTTTGGGTTTTGCTGGCAAGGGCAATCAGGCGTTCAGAGATTTCTTTGGCTTCGCGTTCAAGGGCGGTTAATTCATTTGCAATTTTGCCTTCACGCTCAGTGGATTGTTGAATCTGCCGATTGAGACCTTTTAGGTCTTGGTTGGTTGCTGTGTCGGGTTTTTTGGTTTGAGCCGCCGCTGAAGTGCCGAGAGCTAACAAGAACAGAAGAACGCAGCTGGTTTGCATATTCTGCTTGCAGGAAAGTGTCGTGAAAAAGGGGTGTCTATGAAGAAAATAACGCAAATAAACCCCTCCTTTTTAGATGTCTCATTAAGCGCGATGGTACGGGTGGTTTTGCATAATCGTGATTGCTCGATATATTTGCTCTGCTAGCATGATTCGGACAAGCCTGTGTGGCCAGGTTTTTTTGCCCATAGCCATTTTTCGTGTGGCTTTTGCCAGCACTTGGGCATCATGACCATCGGGTCCCCCAATTAAAAAGCTAACCGATTGGGTGCCGCCGTCTTTTAGTTCTGCCAACATTGTTGAAAACTCTATGCTGCTATCATCTTTGCCAAATTCATCAAGGACAATAAGCACTGATTGTGGCGGGCATCCGGCAAGAAGTTTTTCAGCTTCTTGAGCTTTGCGCTGGGCATCAGTTGAATTTTGAGATTCGGGATATTCTTTAATATCAAGGCCAGTAATACCAACCGCGCGCCCAGATTTCTTTACTCGGTCAAAATATTGCGCCGCGAGTTGTTTTTCTGGACCGTTTTTTAACCGACCTATGGCGCCGATGTGGATTTGCATGGACTAGGTTTTACCTTATCGCCGATCATCTGGTGCATCTTCAGACCAAAGTTTTTCAAGGTTATAAAATGCCCGTACTTCTGGTCTGAAAATATGAATGATGACATCAATAGCATCAACCAATACCCAGTCGCAGTGTTGCTGGCCTTCAATGCGAATATCACGGAAGTCGTTCTCTTTTAAAACATCAACCAATTTATCAGCAATTGAAGAAACATGGCGATTGGAGCGGCCTGAAACGATAATCATCTCATCGGCTATAGCTGTTTTTCCGTCTAAGGCGACAGAAACAATATCTTCGCCTTTAGCGTCCTCGAGGGCTTCTTTCACGAGTTTTGAAAGTGAGGGGGTGGTCTTCTTGGGGGACACAATATGACCCTTTATAATTTGTGCATACCAATTTGTTACACGGCTAAACTTTCAGCCTATATGTAGTTGGTTGCTATGTTGATAGATAAATGAGCAGTGTTAAGTCGATTTTCTGCCTTTTCGAGGCCCTAGAATACGATATTTATCGGGTATCTCGCAAGAGTTAGTTTTATGTGTGACTTTTTGTATTCTCAAGATGCTTAATTTGATTTTTAAATCCAATGGCTGCGAGTGCAAAGCCACCATTTGAGCCATCGATAAAGTGAACATGTTCGGATTGATTAAGACTGAATACCAAGCAGGTCATTAAAGCTTTGTCGGCGGTATGAATGCCAAAAGCGAGGTTTTGTCTGTCATACTCGTTCTGCAAATAGGTTTCAATTTTGCTGGCTTGGTCTGGGGTGACATCCAGCACCATGCGCAAGATGCCATCGAACTTGCGAAAGTCTGTGTTGGTTCTGATCTCGTTTGAATAGTTTGCGCCATCGTAATCACCCGCCTTTTTGCCAAATCGTTCACACCAAAGCTGAACTAAAGAAGTGAATGCAACGCGGCCTAACTTACGTAAATAGCTTTTATTGGGGGTGGATTTTCGGCCCATAATATTGGCTTCTTGCATTAAGCTGCGCGGCGGCCAGCGGTATTTCATTGTTTGTTTTTTTGCAGGAGCAGCCGTACCCGTTACGCGCCCGACAATGCTTTCAATTTTGCCCATGATGTGGGAAAGCTGGTCGGTTTCCTCGGTTTGTGATTTGCCATAAGCTTTCACCATCATGGTGAGCATAATGCCGTTTGCAGCCGATAGCGGTTCCCAACGACACGATAAGCCATCTAAATCAGGTTCGCCAATTTTAGGGTCAGGTTGCAGGTGATAAGGATTTGGTTTTTTCGGGTCCTTTAGGAGATCATCGGCCAACTCAAGGCCACCGCCTGCAAACATGGCTAAAAAGTTGCCTTTGCTGAGTTCATATTTTCGCACCTTTACATCAACGCCCTTTTGACGAAGGTCGCTAATCGATACAGCCCCAATTCGCAGGTTGAGTTTGAAAATGTCTTTTGATTTTGCTTGCAAGGCAATTAAAGCGTTGGCGGTTTTATCAAATAGGGCAGGTGGAACAACGATGGTGCTACCATCGCCGCCAAACACGAAAGGAACCGCGACATCATCGCAGGCGTTGAGAATGCAAGTGATGGATGCCGCGCCGACCATATTAACGTCTTTGTAGCGTCCTTCTTTAATGGCAACGGTTGATCCAATGACATCGGAAATGAGCACAATCCAGTCGTCGGGAATTTTGCTGTAGGACGAAAAGTCCGTAAAACCAGAAAAATCAGTAAAGCTGGCTAACTGTTCATAAAAATGTGTGGTCATTCGGAAACAGTGGGCGAAACGCGTCTTTTTGTCCATACGTAACACTCAATTGTGACTTGGGATAAGGCGCGGGTGGTACTATCTAATGGGCATCATATAAATATTTAGTGAGTTAAGAAGATGAATAAAACAATTTCACGCCGTTCCGTTGTTGGAGCGTTATGTGTCGCAAGCTTAGGTGTTACAAGTTTTTCACAAGTTGCTTTTGCTAAAAACCCAATAATGACGGCGCTTGAAGCGCAAAAGGAAGTGAAGAATAAATCGGCAGTGCTGGTTGATGTTCGTCATCCCATGGAATGGAAAGAAACAGGCATTGCTGAGGGTGCTGTTCCTATTTCAATGCATGAAGGCGGATTTCTAGCTAAGCTAGATAAAGCAATTGGTGGTGATAAATCTAAAAAAATTGCTCTTATTTGTGCGACGGGTGCACGATCTGCTTATATCCAAAAAGAATTGCTAAAACGTGGATATGGTAATGTGGTCTCTGTTGCTGAAGGCATGGTTGGTGGCCCAAATGGTAAGGGCTGGATTCCACGCGGTTTGCCGATTAAAAAAATCAATATTGATGCAAAGTAAGCCTTACACGTAGATTTACAGATGATGAACACGATTGCTGTATCCATTGCGGCAATTGTGTTCTATTAAGTGGCCATTATGGCACCACCTTTATTGACACTACAAAATATCCACCTGACATTTGGTGGCACACCGCTTTTAACGGGCGCAGAACTTACTGTGATGCCGTTTGATCGCTTATGCCTTGTTGGCCGTAATGGCTCTGGCAAATCAACCTTGCTGAAAATTGCAGCAGGTATGATTGAAGCAGATAGTGGCGAGCGCTTTTTTAAACCTGGAACAACCGTGCGCTACATGGCGCAAGAACCAGATTTTTCCAAATTTAAAACAACGCTGGAAGTTGTTCAATCTCAACTAGCGCCTGGTGATGAAGAATATCAGGCCATTCGTTTGCTAGAAGACTTTGGTATGAACGGGGACGAAGACCCGCAAAAACTTTCTGGCGGTGAAATGCGCAGAGTGTCCTTGGCCAGCGTTTTAGCGCCAAAACCTGATATATTATTGTTAGACGAACCAACCAACCACCTTGACTTGCCCGCGATTGAACAGCTTGAAAAAGTATTGACAAAATTGCGCTGTGCAGTGGTTTTGATTAGTCACGATAGGCGCTTTTTACAAAATCTATCGAAGCGAACTTTATGGATTGATCGCGGGCAAACAAGGCAGCTTGATCGTGGG
>JAMOMM010000472.1 GCA_027067085.1 Hyphomicrobiales bacterium | reverse complement strand
TTTCATCGGTCGATCAAAATCAAACAATAAGATCACCCGCTCTTCATCGGTTTCATTCCATACTTCGTGATTATAAGTATCATCAATCACAAACAAACTGCCTTCACTCCAAGGTCGAATTTCTTCACCTACACGAATGCGGCACTTTTCAAAATTTTTCGGAATAATCACACCCAAATGAGCCCGCAAAATCCCTTTCGTCACCCCTGTGTGTGCAGGAATATGATAGCCAGGTGCGAGAATGGAAAACCACGCCGTTTGTAAATTAGGCACGCTCTCAAGCATTTTCGTCGTTTCTGGGGCAATCAGAGCATTTTTTTCCATCTTCTTGCCAAACCCATAAAGAATAAACGTCTTCCACTGTTTATCCTTTGCAATACGGTGCTGGTCTTGCGAAACCTCTTCAAATCCTGGGATTGCATCCCGAAATTTTAAAACCTCACGAGCTTCACCAGCAATAGCCCGCCAATTGTCTTGAAACTGTTTTAATTCTTTAAATTGTTGGTGAGGCACAAACGGGGTAGTTTCAACCAGTGACTGTTTGGCCATAAAATTAGCCAAGCCATAAATCACTTTTTTACCAGCACGTTTAATTGCCCAGCGTTTTTTGCGCTTTAGCTTTTCTAATAAACCTTCCTTTGGTTTTTCAGCAACACCAGTCATCGTCCAGTTCACCTTTTAGCTTTAATTACGCTCTGATTGTCGGCATGATAGTGCAACTAAGGCACATTTTCAAATCACGATATTTTCTTTTTAATATTTCAATGTGGACGTATCGTGGCAATCGTGTTATTTCGACGCCAACAATTTAACGAATGTCAAAAAATGAACTTGAGAACTTTACATACACAAAGCCCAAACGGCTTGCGAAGAGGTTTAGAAAAAACAACTCTCTTCACTGGCTGTGCTGTATCGCGTTCAAATAAGTAAAACCGACGCATCTTGCAACAGCCCACAATAACGCTGCAATCAAGGTGTTCAAAATGACTTCGCAACAATTTTCTATTCATCAGCAATCAAAACTCGACAACGCTCTCGTTGAACAGCTACTCGACCGCGCATTTGGCTTGGATCGGCGGACCAAATCTTCATATCGGTTACGCGAAGGGCAAACCGCCGTTGATGGATTGTCTTTCATCGCAAGAAATTCGGCGGGAAGCATAATCGGCACGATTAGCTTTTGGAACATCCATCTAGGCCAAGAAGGAACAAAAGCAATTTTACTCGGCCCCTTAGCCGTTGAACCTGACCAACAGGCCACAGGCGTTGGCCTTGCGCTCATGCGCCATGGTATTACAGCGGCAAAACAAGCAAGCCATAAACTCGTCATACTCATTGGTGATGCACCCTATTATGCAAAAGTTGGATTTAAGCAAGTCCCGTTAAACACGCTACAAATGCCAGGTGCCAATGACCCCAAGCGTTTACTATATTTAGAACTCGAAAAGGGTGCCTTTATCACACCAAACGGCACCGAACCATCAGGTCTCATCAGGTCCCCATCACGATGGGACGCTAGACCCTGACAAGGGCTATTTAATTGCGCCTTTGCGTAATAACCCCGGCAATATAAACAACGCACCAATGATGGGGTGGCGGCGCTGCCAAGGCTTCAACGTCACTTCAACGCCTGAGTGACGCGAGATTTTCCAAGCCAAATAATCGGCCCCACCAGTGAATGTCATTGATGCTTTGAGCAAACGTAAAATAGAAAATGTCTTACCCTGCACACGGCGTAAAAACCACGTTGCTTTGTTTGTTCTCACATCATTAAACAACTGAGCGATTTTCTGGTAATACTCACTATTGCGCTCAACAATTTCAGCCGCGCGCGATGGCCCCTCGGCCCGCAGTTCTGTTTGGTATGTATGAATCAAAGCATTTTGCCACAAGTCATTAGTTTTCGTGGTTTGCATTTTATCACTGCCCGCAAAACTCAAACAATAACCATACATCGTTTCAATCGCTTGCCTTATATGACTAGCAATTTTATCACGCGCTTCTTCATCGCTAAAATACATCAAACCACAAGGCTGGGAGAACCGCGCCCAAAAATACGGGTTCTTAGTCTTTGGCTTCATCCACGCGCCAAAAGTTTCAACATCAAGCACCGCAAACTTCGTTCGCAAAGTGCGCTCCTCATAAGCCGTTTCTGCATAATAAACATTAGGCGGTAAAACCTTACACGCCATACTCGATAATTTCGACGAACTCACCTGATCTGCACGATGCACCAACACATAAAAATCGATCAAACTATCAGCCGTGCTCACCCCACGAAGGCATGAGCCATAGACCAAAACACCTGCAACAGCGCCATCTTCAAAACCACTGCGCACGTGGTCAGCCATTGCATGAATATCATCAGCCACTTGCGCCTCTAGACACTGTTTAACAAATGCCAATTGCAGGTTGGTTTTTTTATCCGCAGACATAAGAAAACTCCGGCCCCGTCTCAATACGTAAAGGCTCATCTGCTGGTGGATCAAAAAACTCCCCATCAATAACAAAAGAGCATTTGGTATCAATCAGCACCGTATCAGCACAAAAGCTTATTGCCCCATCTGGCACTTTTCGATCTTCACTGCCGCGCATTAAAGGCAACGTCCAGCGGAAAAGGTTAGGCGGTGGATAACCAATAATGCTTGAACGCATCGACCCGTTCGCCCCACCCCAAAAAGGTTTTATCCCCAATATCAATTTTTGTAACGTTGTTGCCAAATACAACAGTTGTCCACCCGTTGCCATAACCTGCCCATCACCAACAATTTGCATTTCATATGGACGGTCAATACGGGTCAAATCGGTTGGATTGGCTTTAAAAAACGCTGCCTTAAACAAAGCTGTTGCCAAGGTTGCAAACGTTGCCCAATCCCCTTTAAGGCCCGTTTTATGGACATCAGTTTGACAAAACATCGTTCCCTGCCACGCTGCTCCCGTGCCAAGGAACATGCCGTGACGGGTCATGCCATCCGCAGGATTAACCACCCGCAACGTCGCCCTTTTGCGCACATCACTAGGCTTTTTCCCACGCCCAAGGTCAACAATAAAATCAGCTTGCCGCTCCAAAGATTTAATCGAAAAGCCTAAATCAGCTGCTGTCATATTTGTAGTGCCATGAGGGAGCAAGCAAAGAGCAGGTTGCCTGGCAAACTGCTTACGTTCAGCAATATCTGTTTGGATCGCTTGAACCGTGCCATCGCCTGAAGAAATAAACAGCGTGGTAATTTGCCTTGCCGCAAAATCATCCATCATGGCTTGCAGTTCGCCAAAATCCTTTATGGTTTTAACTTCAACGCCATCATTTTGGGCACCGCGATCTTGGAGGATTTTGGCCAGCTTTAAACCATAACCACTTTTTTTACCTGACTTTGGGTTGATAATCAGACCAACACTCATTTTGCACTCTCAGAACCCGTCGCACTTTGCGGTTTGGTCATCCAAGATTGTAGCGGCTCACCTTTGGGTTTTACCGCAAATGCCTGAACCAATTGAACCCCGTGCAACACCAGACAAATCACCGTCCACGCTGCAACAGCCAACAAACCCCAATCAGGTCGCCCGATGATGGCACTCACCATCATGATCGCCAAATTTGGGTTTCTTCGCGCGGTGATTTTACGAAAGAACGTATCAATGGGCCGCCAGATATGAATTTCTAAACCAAGCCATTGGATCGCGATACCTTCCATAATGCGCTGCACCACATAACCGCCCATAATGACGGCAAAAACAGTCCAAAAATAACTATCACTCCAAATGAAACCAGAGGCCGCCAGCCCAAGCCCCCAAGCATAATACCAAAATGGCGGGTGAATAAGATCAATCCCATGATCGAATATATCACCCCACTTGCTGGCGGTTAACGTAGTGCGCGCCAACTTGCCATCAACGGTATCTAAAAATGTCATCATCCATGCAGCAGCAATACCAAGCCCATATTGACCTTGAGAAAACCACCAATAAGCCAGCACAACCATAACAGCACTAACCGTCGTTACCATGTTTGGCGTAATGAACGTCGGGGCAATCGCACGGGTAACATAAAACGCAGGACGCGGCCACACATGAAGCGTTACGAAATCGGTCGCACCTTTATACGTGCCCATAAACATGCGCCATTCAATCGCTTGTTTTTTCTCTGTCGTTAAGGTCAGCGCGTAAGGCACTTCACGTTTGCGCAGTTTGTCCCAAAAAGCAGCATCAAGATCATCAGGTGAACGCACCAGCAACGGCAAATCAGCGGGCACTGGCTCACCTGCAAATATGTCTTCAATGGCTTTAGCATTTACCCCATTTGTCGCCACAGCAACGGGAACGCTTGCCCCTTCATCACCGCTCATCAGCAATAGATTCAAGCGCTTAGTCAACGCAAGTACAATCGGTTGATCTAAGACGACATCAGCTTTAACAAAAATCACTGGGCCATTACGATCACTAGCCTGTGCAAGTGTCACCGTCTCAGAGACACCGCTGCGCGCAAATTGAATCACCAGTCGTTCGGCGCTATTTCTGCCCCAAATGGAAATATCACTGTCGCCAACAACACAAAGAACAGGTTCAAAGTGGTGGTCCACTCCGCTCGCATTATCGCCCTCAACATCGTCAGGGGTTTTGGTAACTTTACTCTGCTTATTCATTAAATTCTAATCACTCAATAAGGTCAAAAGGAAAGGTTTTAAGTAACCGTCTCTGCTTTAAGCAAAGTATACGAACCAATCCCCAAAAATATAGCAACAGGCAACCAAGCAGCCATCCACGGCACCAACACACCTAGCTCACCAAGTGTAAGCGAGACACCGTCAAATACAAAGAACACGAAACCCAACAATACACCAATCGCAAACATTTTACCAATGCCACCACCACGCCGAAAGCCTGATGCCAACGGCACACAAACAACCACCATCAACAATGCAGATACGATGAGCGAAACCCGCTTATGCCACCACGTTTGATACACATGGGCAGGGCGAATACCAAAACCAGCATTCTCGATAAAATAGTTCAAACCCGACAATGACATTGCTTCAGGATCGCCCGAACGTGCACCAGCCGCCGCTGGTTTTAAAGCCCCAGAGTAAATCAATTTATTCAATCGACTAGGTGCGAGGTTTTGACGGTAGTAAATAATCACATTGTTCAATTCCCAACGACCGTTCATCAATTCAGCTTTTTCCGCCATAATCTGTTCGGTTAAATGCCCTTTTGGGTCGCGACGAAAAATTGTCACGCCCTCAAGCTTAGTTGATTTGGGGTTAGATGAAACCGCCCGTAAAATATCGGTTCCAGATCGCATCCAAATAGGGTCTTTCTCACCAACTTTAAGCTTTTTAGAGCCATATTCCCCAATACCCCAGCTTTGCAAAATCGGTTCGGTTTTTGGGATCGCCACATCATTGATAACAAAGTTTAATGCCCCAAGCAAAATGGCTAAAGGTGTCAGCATAACAATCAAACCAAATGGTGACATACCACTTGCCCAAATGGGAACCAATTCACCACGATAGCTAAGCTCTGACAGTGTAAGCAACAACGCCAGCAACGTACTCATCCCAATAAATGTTGAAACGGTAGCGGGCAATCGCATCAAAGCATACTTACCAAGACCGATGAGTTCACGGTTATGAACCTCTAAAATATCATCCACATAAGCGATCACTTCAAGCGTGATAACAAAAATAGAAATACCCAATAAGATAACCACGAACCGCGTAAAAACCATCCGCGAAATCATCATGCCAATCTGTTTCATTGCGTACCCTCACGAGAAGGTAAAATGGCTTTTTTCACATGCCCGATAAAATCAGAAACGCGATCAATAATCGGTTCAAGACGATCTTTAGACAACACAAAACTAAGCACCCAAAATCGCCAGAATGAAAACACAGCTAATAAAAAGAACGGTGCCCACACAGCAGCAAGCGCACCATACGTACCCTCTTTTACTGAAACCACACCAATTTGAATAACCTCGTGGAAGGCAATCAAAACAATCAACGCCAGACCAAAGCGGTATCCACGTTGGCCTCGTCGTCGTCCCATCGCAAAGGGCAACGCCAAAAACGGTAAAATAAAGATGGTGGCAACATTAACCAGTCGCTTGTGCAAACTGCCCACCATTTCAGCACGTTTAAGATTTTTCCGCGTTGGATTATTCAGTTCTTGAACCAACTCAACAATCGTCAATTCACGCGCTGTACGTCCGCGCACAGGGTATGCCTTTTTAGAAATCTTACCAACTGGTGTATCTAACGTATCAAACGTACTCACAAATGAGGACGACAACTTCTCGCCTTTATCAAAAGAAGGCCACTTTTTGATTTGTAACTGATGCCCGTCTTTTAAGCGCAAAATAGGTCGCACCACGCCTGGCACTTTAATCAATTCACCATCAACCGCCGTTGTGGCTTTTGCCCCTGCTTTGCCACGATAATCAAACAGGAAAATCCGTTGGAAGGTATTATTCTCTCGCGACAGTTTATCTAAAATAAACGTTCGAGTTCCCGCCTGCATAAAAACGCCTTCTTCGGCCAAATAGAACACATCAACATTTTTGACATTAAAAATAATTGAGCGATAGGCATAGCGTGCATGCGGTTCCATCCATCCAAAAATTGCCAACGACACTAGTGCTAAAAACGCCGATAAAAACACCACGGGTCGAAGAAGGCGGTGGTG
>JAMOMM010000471.1 GCA_027067085.1 Hyphomicrobiales bacterium | reverse complement strand
CCTCAACGCCATTAGGTAGAGATGCATTTTGATCTAAGGGATCCATTGAACGCCAATGAACTGGCGCTGACTCATCTGTTGGCGCGTCAATATCATCACCAAGCGCAGCACCCAATGCGGTTTCGAAACCCTCTTCAACCTTGAGTGCGTCGATCACAGGTGGCCATAAGTCCCCATCGTTTACATTGAGCAGTTTGGTTAAAGTTTGGACTTCGGTCGTTAGTTTGCCTGCCTTTGAACGGGTTTCGTCAAAATGGCGGCGAGCTTCAACTTCGGCTTGGCGCACCTCTTTTAGAGCGCTTTCAGCTTTTGTTGCCGCCTCTTCGGCTTGGCTGGCAACACCAACAGCAACTTCAACACTGGCGGCCAAGTTTTCTAAATCTTCTTTGCCGCCTGATTTGGTTAAAATTTCTTCGCGGCGCTCATTGACCTGAATAATTTCACGGGCAAGGCGTTCAATTTTTGCTTTATGCTCACCAATAGTGCGTTCTAAACTGGCGCGGCGGGCAGAAATATCTGAAAACTTTGCCGCTGACTTATCGGCAGCTTCTTGTGAGGTTGCTAATATATCAGCTGCTTGCTGCATTTCTTTGGCGGCAGCCGCACGATGTTCGGTATCATTAGACTGGGCATCAACCAGCGTTTTCTTTTCAGAGCCTAAACGCTCATTGGCACCGTCTACATCACCCAATGTTTCTTGTTCGCGGGTGAGATCGCGTTCAATCTGGGCAATACGGTTTTCAAGTTCGCGGCGGCGATTGCCAGCCAACTCTTCTTCGCGCTCAAGGCCTTCACGCTCAATCGTCAAGCGCTGCAACACTGCAACACGCACAGTTTCGTTTTCACGCAGTTTTGGCAAACCTTCGGTCGCAATATCTCGTTCGCGGGTTTTTTCTGAAACGGCGCGGGTAAAACCAGCTAAAAGTCCTAAAACTTCGCGGTGTTCGTGTTCAGCCGTTGCAAGCGCTTTTGAGGCATCGCGCCATGCCGTATAAAGGCTGGCTGATTCAAATTGGCGAATTTCAGAGGATAGCGTTTTATATTTGATCGCCTGACGGGCTTGGCGTTTCAAACTGTTTAACTGGCTCTCCAGTTGCGCTGTTACATCGTCAAGTCTGGTTAAATTGGTTTCAGCCGCACGTAACTTCAATTCAGCATCATGACGGCGCGTATGCAGCCCTGAAATACCCGCAGCTTCTTCCAAAATCTTACGGCGGTTTTGCGGTTTTGCAGCAATGAGTTCTGAGATTTGGCCCTGACGCACTAAAGCTGGCGAACGCGCACCGGTTGAAGCATCGGCAAACAACAGCTGAACATCACGAGCGCGAGCATCTTTGCCGTTGATGCGGTAAGCAGAACCAGCTTCTCGTTCAATGCGACGGCTAATTTCGATGGTTTCTTCGCCATTATACATCGGCGGAGCGCTGCGGTCTGAATTATCCAAAGTCACCACAACTTCGGCCATGTTGCGCGAAGGCCGACTGGAAGTGCCAGAGAAAATAACATCATCCATACTTGAAGCGCGCATAGATTTATATGAGCTTTCGCCCATAACCCAGCGCAGGGCTTCCAAAAGGTTGGATTTGCCACAGCCATTGGGGCCAACAACACCTGTCAGCCCTGGCTTAATCTCTAGATCGGTTGGTTCAACAAAAGACTTGAAACCCGATAATCTGAGCCGTGCAAACTTCATAAAGCCCCTTTTGATAAAAGCTGCAAATTTGAAATATCACGACTCAGAAAACTCTGAAGCGTTTATTTCATTGCAGCGTCGATCAGTTTCTTAAATTCTTCGATCGGCTGATTTCCAGCCAACTCCGTACCATTCACAAAAAATGTCGGTGTTGAGTTTACGCCAAATTCTTTATTACCAGTGTCGCGAATTTCGCTAATACCTTTGGCAATTTCTTCATTCTTCAAGCATTTACCAAAAGTTTCCTCGGTAAAGCCAGCAAGTTTTGCAATTTTCAACAGTTCTTCGCGCGGATTGCGTGTCCAAATTTCGTGACGTTCAAAAATCACGTCGAGCATTGGGAAGTATTTTTCTTTTGGTGCACAGCGCGCTAGCATAAATGCGGCTAGGGCTAAATCATCAAATGGAAACTCACGAAAAATAAAACGCACTTTGCCAGTGTCGATGTAATCTTTCTTTAGCTGCACAAAAGTGCCTTTGTGAAAATTGGCACAATGAGGGCAAGTTGCAGATGCATATTCCACAATTGTCACTGGCGCGTCAGCTTTACCCAAAACGCGATCACCAATTTTTGGCTCCATATGCAATTTTTTGGGATCAGCATCACCAGCTTTTGCAACACTCACACCAGGTATGATTGAAGCATTAGGTGAATTGTCATAACTGAGCACAGACATAACACCCAGCCCAAGAGCCAGCGTTGTACCTGTGGTGATGAATTTTCGACGATTTAGTTTCATTATCTTACCTATCTACTAAATGTTGTGGTTGTTCACAATGTTTTAAAAAATTTGGTGCTTATCCTGTGGAGAAACTACCGATTGAAATTTGACTTCACTTGTTCTGATTAAACACACCTTTGGCTAAACGGTGTATGGCGTCTTTAAGGCCTTGGTCTTGAATGTCAGCGGTTTGGCCTTCAAGTTGTTGTTGTGTTTCTGGTTCTAACGAGGCCAAAGGCTTTTTGGGTACTGCTATTTCTTTGTCTAGCTTGCCTTGAAAAATTTTAATTTGGGCGATCGAACTATAGCCGTAATAAGCATTGATTTTATCGATGAGCTGCGGGGTTGAGTATTGAACATCAAGTGCTCGTCCAAAAGCCACACGCAATGTTAAAATACCACCGATTTTTTGATAGCGACTGGCTGTGGGTTGAGGATTACGGGCAGTTGGCCATGAGATTTTTTCAGGCGCGCAGTAACTTGCGATTTCGCTACCAACAATATTTGACCAGTTTGACAACAACCCACCCCAAGCATGACCATGTTGGGCATATGCTTTTTGTGTAACGCTGGAAAAATGTTTGCCAACAGGTCGCATCATAGAGTTCAAGTATTCCTTTATTATTTTGCCCGCCATTAATGCATGTATAAAACAAACTGCGGGTAACAGCAGTAACATTCTAGCGAGCAACGTATTTGAATGATAGTTTCATTTTTTTAATGAACAGGCGATGAACCTTTTGGCCAAAAGCAATAAAAAATTTGATTTTCATAGTGAACTTTTAAACTGGTACGACAAAAACCGCCGCGTTTTGCCATGGCGAGCGCTTGAAGGTGAGACACCTGACCCTTATCGGGTGTGGTTATCTGAAATCATGCTGCAACAAACCACCGTTGCCACCGTTAAAAGCTATTTTGAAAAATTTACGCAGGCGTGGCCGACGGTTCAAGATTTGGCCAATGCTGACTTAGACGAAGTTTTGGCAGCTTGGGCGGGGCTTGGTTATTATGCAAGAGCGCGCAATTTGCACGCGTGCGCCAAAGTGGTGGCGCAAGAATATGGTGGTATGTTTCCAAGCGATACTGCATCATTATTAACACTCCCCGGCGTTGGTCCGTATACGTGCGGGGCTATTTCTGCGATTGCTTTTGACAAACCCTTTGCCGCTGTTGATGGCAATGTCGACCGGGTAGTATCGAGGTTTTATGCAATTAGCGATCCCTTGCCACAATCAAAACCTGAAATTCGCCAATATGCCGATGCGCTAATGCAAGATCATCGTGCGGGTGACTTTGTTCAAGCTTTAATGGATCTTGGCGCGATGGTTTGTACACCGCGCACCGCAAACTGCACGATCTGCCCGCTGCAATCGGCCTGCCAAGGGTTGGCTTTAGGTATTGCTGATGAATTACCAAAAAAACTACGCAAGAAACCACGGCCAACGCGTAAAGGCACAGCATATCTTGTCCAACGCGCAGATGGTGCGGTTTTATTGCGAAAAAGACCGGCAAAAGGATTGCTGGGTGGAATGTTAGAAGTACCTTGTACACCTTGGATCGTAGATCTAGAGGCTAGCACCAACTCAGGCTCCAACACGGTAGAGCATACATTTACCCATTTTCATTTGGTGCTTGAAGTTGTTAAAGCACAAACCATTGATGATGCTGAACACCGCCCCGCTGAAAGCCATGTTTGGGTTGGGCTTGAACAGTTAGCCTCAAGCGCCCTGCCAACCGTCATGAAAAAGGTGCTGATTAAAGCTTTGGGACCAGATGCATTAAAGGCTTAACTCGACGATCACGCAGTCTTTCCAAACGCCTTCAAGTTTACCGTGTTTTTTATAAGTGCCGACAATCTCAAAACCAACCTTTTGAGCTAATATAATGCTGGGTCTGTTTTCTGGAAAAATTCTCGATAACAGTTTCCACACACCATCGGCTCGGCATTGATCAATCAGAGCGCGTAGTACTGTTTCGCCAACGCCTCGACCGCGTTGGTTTTCAGCAACATAAACGGAATATTCTTTGATACCTGCGTAGCAGTCTCTCTCGCGATATAGCGAAGCGCGGGCAAAACCTGCAACTCTTCCTGCCGCGCTTATGGCGACAACAAAAACGTTGCCCTCATCTATCCAACTTTTTACATCGTCAATAGATCGGGGGCGCGTTTCGAAAGTTGCTGTTCGCGAAATTAAGGCTTGATTATAAATCGCTGCAATCTGATCAGCATGACCATATTGTGCTGGCATTATCTCCAAGCCATCATCTCCAAGCCATCATATCCAAAACATTGGTCATTTAGCCCGCAGCCATTTCTGCTCTGATTTGTTGGCGGAACATATCAATCGGCATCATGTTGTTGCCTTTTTTGACATGCCAATATGTCCAACCATTACACGCTTCGGCACCTTGCACATGAGCGCCGATTTTATGAATTGAACCTGATGCATCTTTGCAGGCAATTGAACCATCGGCGCGAACCTGCACGGCGTGACGGCGGGCGTGATCGTAAAGGCGGTCGCCCGGGTTAATCATCCCACGCTCAACAAGTGTACCAAAAGGAACACGCGGCAATGCGCGTTTGCTTTGGGTGACGTTTAGCGCTTCATCATCTGTTGCTTCAACCGCTTTAATGCGGGCCTTTGCCGCTTTGATATAAGATTTGTCTCGTTCGAGACCAATGAAATTTCGTCCGAGTTTCTTTGCAACAGCGCCCGTAGTGCCAGTACCGAAAAACGGATCAAGAATAACATCACCTTTGTTTGTTGAAGACAAAATCACTCTATGTAAAAGGCTTTCTGGTTTTTGCGTCGGGTGGACTTTATTGCCGTCTTTGTTTTTAAGACGTTCGCCACCGTTACAGATTGGCAACACCCAATCAGAACGCATTTGCAAATCATCGTTCATGGACTTCATTGCGTCATAGTTAAAAGTAACGTTTTTTGATTGCTCTGACTTTGACGCCCAGATCATTGTTTCATGGGCGTTAGTGAAGCGTTTTCCTCGAAAATTGGGCATCGGGTTAGATTTGCGCCAAATGACATCGTTGAGAATCCAGAACCCAAGGTCTTGCAAAACCGTGCCAACACGGAAAATGTTGTGGTACGAACCAATGACCCACAAGGTGCCATTGTCTTTTAGGACGCGTTGGCATTCGCTCATCCAGTCTTTGGTAAACTTGTCATAGGCTTTGAAGGTGTCAAACTTGTCCCAATCATTATCAACGCCATCCACACGGCTTTGATCTGGACGGGTTAAATTCCCTGAAAGCTGAAGATTATAAGGTGGATCTGCGAACACGACATCAACGGATTTTGACGGGATTTTTTTAAGCTGAGCAATACAGTCACCAACTAGAATTTTGTTAAGTAACGGCTTTATGTCTGGCTTGGTAATAACGCCCATCGTTTGTTCCTCTGTTACGCATACTAACTGTTGTTTTGCTCTGTTTGATAAGCACAAAGCTATTATTAGATTCACTTGTAGATTCACCATGGAGTCTGGCGAGTCTTTTGTGAATCTTGTTCCAAGTTTATGGTTAACAGGTTTGCTAAAACTGATTCATTGTGAGTCAGGTCAAGAGCTTTTTGATCGGTGCGAACGACATTCTGTGGATAACACAGGGACCATGCTGATTTAGAGCCGCGGAATGTTTTGCGGTTCCATAGCCTTTATGCTGGGCAAAGCCGTAGTCAGGAAATTTAACATCGTATTTATGCATCATTCTATCACGTGTGACTTTGGCGATAATTGAGGCCGCTGCAATGGACAGGGATTTTGCATCACCTTTTTTGATGGCCTGCGTTGGCTGGGTAATATCGGGGGAGCGATTGCCGTCTATCAACACGAAATCGGGTTGGTCAGACAGGTTTTCTACAGCAATTTTCATCGCCAGCATTGTGGCTTGAAGAATGTTTATCTCATCAATTTTTGCGGCATCAACAATGCCAACCCCAACCAAGCAGGCAGCATTGATTGGCTCGAACAAAGCTTCGCGTTTCGGTTCTGTCAGCTTTTTAGAATCATTGAGGCCAGATGGAATATTACTTTCATCCAAAATCACCGCAGCAGCAACAACAGGGCCAGCCCAAGGGCCGCGCCCTGCTTCATCTACACCAGCAATGAGCGAAAAACCTTGTTCAAGGTATTTGGTTTCATATGCAAAATTTGGTGTTATTTTTTTCGAATCAATACGAGCCATGCTTCTTATAAAGCAAAGCCAACAAACTAAAGCAAAGGTAACTGCTCACCAACTTGCACAGGGCGTTTGAAAGATTTGGTATCCAGTTCAATTTTGCGC
>JAMOMM010000470.1 GCA_027067085.1 Hyphomicrobiales bacterium | reverse complement strand
CGCCCAAGCCGCCAAAGAAATGGGCGAGCTGATGGTCAAGTGGGCTGATGAGAATATGCCTGAGGAAGATTGAGCGAACTGACGATGGACAGGGGTTAAATATCTCACTCACGCTAACGGGTTTCACCTGTACGCTTCGCATGATGTCCAGCGTATGGCGCAGCCATTAAATTACGGTGACAAAATTACGGTGACAGTTACCGATTTAAATGACGTTGTGGTTCGCTTTAAGTAATCATTCTACATGGCTCGACTTGCACGCATTGTTATTCTAGGATTGCCTCATCATGTAACCCAACGGGGCAACCGTCGCGAGACTGTGTTTTTTAGTGATGAAGACTATCAAACCTATATTGAGTTTTTAAGCATCAAGGTAAAAAAGGCGGGTAGTCAAGTTTGGGCTTGGTGCCTCATGCCAAATCATGTTCATCTTATTGTTGTCCCTTCTCACGCCGATGGATTGCGCCAAAGCGTAGCCAATGCGCATCGTCGCTATAGTGGTCTTATAAATGCGCGCAATAAATGGACGGGGCATATTTGGCAAGGGCGCTATGGCTCGGTTGTGATGGATGAGCATCATTTGATGAATGCCTTTTTATATATAAGTCAAAACCCTGTTCGAGCAGGGCTGGTCGAGCGCGCAAGTGATTGGAAATGGTCAAGTGTTCATGCTCATTTGTCAGGGCGCGATGACGGGCTGACAACAGTTGAACCAGCTTTATCTCGGATTCCTGATTTTGCAAGTTTTCTTGCTACACAGGTTGACGATGAACAATTTAACCCTTTGCGCCGTGCTGAAATTGTTGGTCGGCCTGTTGGTAACGATGATTTTATACAGGCGCTAGAAAAGCAAACCAAACGAAGGCTCAGGCCGCGGAAAAAAGGGCCGAAAAGTTAAGAAGGCGAGCTTAAAACGGTAACTGTCACCGTAAACTAGAAAGACCAGTGGATGCCGAGGTAAGTGCGCTAAACGTTGCCCCATATTCCGTGTTCATTCCAGCCGCCAAGCCAACTCCTAAGATCCCGACATACCCTCCTACCGTTGCGTTAAAACTTTCAGACATTTGTTTTAATCTCCTCTACTTTCTTCATGAATAATCAGACATGAAAGCAGTCCTTTTTTCATCTTAGCCTGTCCCTCCAAATCCTCATTGTTAAATCCAATGGTGTGCAGGATTGGCCCCAGTCCCAAAACGAAAAAAAACACAAACGCTCCTATCCAAGAAATCGCGAATACTATTACAGAAATATATTCTGCTAAGGAGTGTCTTGGAAAGTTCATCAAAGCTACAATCGCCAAGAGAAAGATCAGCACGAATCCGGTGCCAATTTTCAAACACAAAATGTTTGTCGCTTTGTCCATTTGTTGTGATCTGCCCTCAAATTAATAAATAAATTTGCCTAACCCGCCAAAAGACGGCCCCTTGTGGAAATTAAACTCGCTCCATTGCTGATGATGTTAGCTACACCCATTTTTGTCCTCCAATTTTTGGTACAACTACGTGTCCGGCACTCAATTTATCGATAGTATTGTTTGCAACTGTTTTGGTCTGTTTTTATTTGTTGCAAATAAGATTGATAGCTCAAATTTGGCCTGTTTTTATTTCTACAAAATGCAGAAATAAAACTTCTATCTTCGCACAACCTGTTTCGCGTGAATGATGATCGATATTTTTCCGGGTTTTTAAAGCTAAAAAGCGTTGGTTCCTTTCCCTGCAAGAAAACACTTTGGTTTTCGAAGTGAAACATCACCATCATCATTGCTCTTTTTAAATAAAAAGAGTCAATTTGGCCATCGTCTGAGGGAAGATAAATATAGACATGTGAGGTAATGCGATTTGCATTCTTTTTTTTGAATCTATTTAGTATTACGGATACTTCGTTCGGTCTGTTTTTGATCATACCAACAAGTTTTTCCCGAGCATTTGAAAGCTCCGTTTTTAGAAAAGTTTCATCTTCTAAATCGGCAACATCACGGAGTAACACAACTGCAATTGAACCGCGATTGGTGCTGTTTTTAGCGGCGTTTAATTTCAGGTCAATATCGCAGCCAGCCAAGCCTTGTTTGAGTAACAATGAGGTCCATTTGAAACCATTAATGAGTTCTTTGCTAATCGGATTTTTTGAATAAATTTCAAACTGGACATCACCTCTCCAGACGTCATTAAACTGATTTCTGTACGCGTCGTCTTGCGAAAGCTTATAATGAGCCCACAAATTTTTTGCATCTGACGCATTCGCGACACCAGCGAAATATTGTGGAACCAGCAAAATAAACATCAGAAACCATGCCCTCCGCCATGATAACGGGTTGCAACTTTTATTTTCTGGAAAACAATTCAATGCCTTGCCCTCTAAACCACCAAAGTCCTTATTTATTCATTCTGCCAACAATCTCCCAAAAATAATTGGGAATTACAATGACAGTAACCGATTTAAACAATGAACAGCACTGTGTAAATTGATTTACACAAATCAATTCGGGTTTACGGTGACAGTTTACGGTGGTTTATGGTGGGGTTTACGGTGACCGTAACCGAAATTATTTATTTGTTTTACGGTGGTTTTACGGTGACGGTTACCGAATTAATAAATATTACCATTGGGTTTGATGTTTGCGGCGGGCCGACTGCGGAGAGGGGGGTAGTTACCGCTCACGCAAATTTTGCTTTGCAAAATGCTCCGCATCATGCGTATGCATGTCTTCGACATGACGGCGGCGCATGATCGCCGAGGCCCGCTTCTTCAAAAGGTGGGCCTAGTTTTAGAATGTTACGACTTGGCTCCAGCGTATGGCGCAGCCATTAGCGTGAACGGGAAACCTCAAACCCTTCCCCGTATTCTCTCCGCCGTAAATCCTCCCCACAAATGCGGCTTCATAACCCCTTTGACAATTGCGCACCAACGGCTAAACAATACGCAGCAAAAGATCATACGTTAGAAAGACTACACCATGGACCACCTGCCAATTTTCCTAGATTTAAAGGGTAAAAAAGTCATCGTCACGGGCGGCACAACAACTGCGGCGCGCCGTGTTGAACGTGCTTTAAGCGCAGGGGCCAATGTTGAAGTGTTTGCTGATGCTCTGAACGCTGAATTTGACGTGTTTTTACAAAACGACAACTTCACCCACACCGCTCGCGGTTTTATTGACAGCGATTTGGACGGTTGCGCCGTGGCCTATGGTGCACAAAACAACCCCGATGATGACCAAGGCTTGGCCGATACGGCGCGAGCCAAAAACATTCTGGTTAATGTGGCGGATGTGCCTAAGAATTGCGATTTCATCACCCCCTCCATCGTTGATCGTGATCCGCTTATTCTGGCCATTTCAACAGGCGGTGCCTCGCCCATTTTAGGCCGCACAATTCGCGCACGACTTGAAGTGATGTTGCCCGCAACTTATGGCGATCTAACGCGTTTTCTCGGTAGTTTTCGAGATGGCGCAATGGCAAAAATTAAGTCTGGATCTGCGCGCCTAAAGTTTTGGGAAAGCGTTACCACTGGTCCTGTGGCTGACCTGTTTTTAGCAGGCGATGTTGAGGGTGCAACCGAGCAATTAAAAGCCGAAGTTGAAGCGGCCGCCGCTGGTTTAGAGCGGCCAAAATTGGGCGAGGTTTATTTGGTTGGCGCGGGGCCAGGCGATCCTGATTTGCTCACCTTCCGCGCGTTGCGTTTGATGCAGCTTTGCGATGTGGTGGTATTTGATCGGCTGGTGGGTGAGGGGATTATGAACCTTGTGCGCCGCGATGCTGAACGGATTTATGTGGGCAAACAACCCCAACAACACATCGTCCCGCAAGAAGATATTTCGCAAATGCTGGTCACTTTGGCCCAGCAAGGCAAACGGGTTTTACGGCTTAAAGGCGGCGACCCGTTTATTTTTGGTCGCGGCGGTGAAGAGATTGAAGCGCTGGCCGTTGAAAAAATTCCATTCCAAGTGGTGCCAGGCATTACGGCGGCCTCTGGCTGCTCGACTTACGCTGGTATTCCGCTGACCCACCGCGACCATGCCCAAGCTTGTGTGTTCACAACAGCCCACGGGCGCGACGGCGTCCTTGATGTGGATTGGGATGTGTTATTGCGCCCTAATCAAACCGTGGCGATTTATATGGGGCTTTCAAATTTACCCCACCTTTGCAAAGGCTTTATCGAACGTGGCGCTGCAACAGACCTTCCCGTTGCCGTCATTGATAACGGCACCCGTCCCAACCAACAAGTCGTCACCGCCACGCTTTCCACTTTGTGTGATGTGATGAAAGATGCCGACGTCAAAGGCCCTGCCATGATTATCGTCGGCACCGTGGTCAATTTGCGCGAAAAACTCAGCTGGTACAAAACCAGCATGGGCGCCATGCACGCTGATTACTCAAGTGGCGATATGAAGGAATGGGTGAGCAAGGGGGATTGAGGTGTTGTGAACGAAATCGTTAGTTATTTTCTTTTTAGTGTAGTATTGTGCGTGTCGACGACACTTGTAAAACAAACAACTACTAATGAGAAGTTTCAACATGGCGAAATACATGGTCACAGACCTAACTAGGTTTTCTAAATCAGATAAAGTATGCACGGCAGTTATAGATGTGGAAACAGGTGTTTGCCTGAGGCCTATGCCATATTTTAAAAGTGACAACGTTAAGGAGCTTAATATTCAACCTGGAACGATTTTGTCAGGGCAAATTGAGTTGACTCACAGGGCGGTAAATCCTCACATAGAAGATGCTTCTTACGTTGATCTTAAATTCGAGTGTTCTGCGTCAGGAGCAAGTTTTAAATCCATTTTAGATCAAACACTTTCAGATTCAATTTCTACAGGGTTTGGTATCTCATTTGACAAAGGCCAGAAGCACATTCCAATAGGCGAGATTGCAAAATGCTCTATTGTCACAATTAAGGTATCTCCTCAGGCATTGCATATCCATGAAGATCAATACAAACCCGGAAAAATAAAAGCCTCATTCACCGATAGTTCTTGTCAAGAATATCGCTATTTATCTATAACTGACAGGGGTTTTTTTGATTATGCAATAAAACATCAAGCTGATGGGCAGCTTGCCAAAGTTCAAAGATTCATTTTGACCCAAGAAGAAATTTATTTAAGAATTGGTGTGGGTCGGCAGTGGAAAATTGGAGAAAGGGATGGTTTTTGGCTTCAAGTAAATGGAATTTACATATTTCCAAAATGTTTTGACGAAATAAGAACGTATTGAATATGAAACCTCGATTAAAATAGATGCAATTAAGTTAGTTATGAAAAAAGTTATTTTTACAATTGGCCACTCCACTTACTCGGTAGAATTTTTTACGAGGCTGCTGAAACGTCACAATATTACGGTTGTTTGTGATGTGCGTTCGTCACCCTATAGCCGTTTCAACCCGCAATTTAACCGAGAAACGTTGAAAAAAAACCTTGGTAAATTTGATATAAAATATGTATTTTTGGGGAAAGAGTTGGGTGCTAGGAGCAGTGATTCGACATGCTATGTTAATGGCCAGGTAAGATATAGTGCATTGGCAAAAACAGATATGTTCAGAAATGGTATTGATCGTCTTAGTTTAGGCGTTGATCGTGGGTACAGAATGGCGCTGATGTGTGCAGAAAAGGACCCTCTGGATTGCCATCGAACTGTTTTGGTCGCTAGAAATTTAGAAAGCAATGGATTCTGTGTTTCGCATATCCTAAATGACGGTTCGATAGAAACACAAGATGAAGTGACTACTCGTCTCGTCAAGCAGTTCAAGCTTAACTTAAATGATCTGTTTCTATCATCAGAGGATATGATTGATAAAGCGTTCCTCAAGCAGGAGTTGAAAATTGCTTATTCTGAAAAAGACAACATTGATCAGATTGCAAAAAAGGCGATATAATGAAACTATTTACAATTGGTTTTACGAAAACAACCGCCGAAAATTTTTTTGATCGGATCAGGAAGTCGGGTACTCGAAAAATTGTTGATGTGCGTCTTAATAACGTTTCCCAGCTTGCTGGGTTTGCAAAACGAGATGACTTGAAATATTTCTCCAAGACAATTTGCAAAGTCGGGTATCAACATGCTCCAAAGTTGGCACCCACCAAAGTGATGCTAGATACTTTTAAGAAACAAAAGGGCTCTTGGGAAGTTTATGAGGATCAATTTCTCAATCTTATGGCTGAGCGAAAAGTTGAAGAGGTTGATCGAAAAACACTAGATGGAGCTTGTTTATTATGTAGTGAAGACAAGCCCCATCATTGTCATCGACGACTGATCGCGGAGTATTTAAAGGACAAGTGGGAGGAAGTTGAAATTGTCCATCTATAAATTGACGATATAGTTCCATGCTCACTAACCCCAAATCACCCCTTCGCCAACGCGCCGATGAAATAAAGCAGTACCAATGCAAAAACCTTATCGCTGTTATTGAAGAGCCCATGGACATCAAAAACATTGGTACCGTGATTAGGAATGTTAACGCGTTGGGTGTTGAGAAAACCTATATCATCGATAGTCGTAAATCACTGCCTGATGATTGGCAGGTAATGCGCGAGCGAAAATCTTTGAGCAAAATTTCCGTTTCGGCGATTAAGTGGAGTTTTGTGAAACGCTTTGATAGCACGCAAGAATGCCTCGATCATTTAGCGAAGAACCGCGTCACCTCAATCGTCACCTCGCCCCATATAAAGGGCAAAGAAAATGTCATTTTGCATGAAGCTGATTATACCTGCCCAAGACTAGCAGTTTGGTTCGGCAA
>JAMOMM010000469.1 GCA_027067085.1 Hyphomicrobiales bacterium | reverse complement strand
GGCAAGCCTGATAAAAGTAATCGCGGTTTATAAGCCGATGATAACCTATAAGTGCCGTCGTTACAGCAAA
This sequence comes from Hyphomicrobiales bacterium, assembly GCA_027067085.1. GTDB lineage: Bacteria > Pseudomonadota > Alphaproteobacteria > Rhizobiales > Aestuariivirgaceae > JALWJW01. Next base: position 6,660 of record JAMOMM010000469.1, on the reverse strand, counting down.
GAAGAAAGGTATGGTAATGACTAAAACATACCTGTTGCAAATCTCATCAGGGCGCGGTCCGATTGAATGCCAACTGGCGGTGCGCAAAGTGGTGGAAGAAATTTTGCGCTGCATGAAAAATACTGAAAATTGCGGTGAGATTGTCAGCACGCAAGATGGTAAAAACCGTGGCACATATCTGTCAGCCTTGGTCGCCATTACGGGACCAAATGCGCTGGAATTTTGCCGAGAATGGCTTGGCTCAATCAAGTGGATTAACAAAAGCCCGTTTCGCCCTGCGCACAAACGGGCCAACTGGTTTGTTGGTGTTGAGTTGATTTCACTGGCCGATCAAACCGAGAGTGACGTGCGACAAGCCGATGTTGTTTTTGAGACCTTTGGAGCCTCTGGCCCCGGTGGCCAACACACCAATAAAACCGACAGCGCAGTGCGGGCAAAACATATTCCCAGCGGCCATGTGGTGGTGGTTAAGTCGCAACGTTCACAACACGCCAATAAACGCCTTGCACTAGCATTGCTTAAAAACGAGATTGAGAAAAATAATCAGGCCAGTGCCAAAACAGATGCCCGCGCCCAGTGGGCAAAACATGAAGAATTAGAACGCGGCAACCCGATCAAGACATTTGTTGGGCTTGAGTTTAAGGAAAAGACCAGATGATATTTAAGTTTTTTGAGAGCCGCATAGAGCCGTTTCCACAAGATGAACCAAGCCAGCCGCCACAAACTGTTTTAGCATTTTGTTGGTATTTCAGCAAAACGGCGTGGCCTTATTTAGTTGGCGTTGCCGTGTTGGTGGCGATCATCGCGTTGCTTGAGGTTATGCTCTACGGTTTTATGGGCAACATTGTCGATTGGCTTTCAAATGCTGATCGCGCCACGTTTTTGGTCAAAGAAAAATCTACGTTGATTTGGATGGGTATTGTTACGCTTGTGGCTTTACCACTTACCACGGCTTTGCACTCATTTGTTTTACACCAAAGTGTTTTTGGCAACTATCCAATGATAATCAGATGGTTATCGCATCGCTATTTGCTCAACCAAAGTTACTCGTTTTATCAAGACGAATTTGCTGGACGCATCGCCACTAAGGTTATGCAAGCCTCACAAGGCGTGCGTGAAGTGGTGCTGAAAGTGCTTGATGTTTTGGTTTATGTCATCGTTTATTTTGCTGGTGCTTTGGCGCTGGTGGCAACGCTTGACCTTTGGTTGGTTGTTCCGTTTGTGGTGTGGTTATTGGCTTACATTTTGGTGTTATGGTTCTTCTTACCCACCATGTCAAAAATGGCCAAAGAAACCGCTGATACGCGTTCGTTTATGACGGGGCGCATTGTTGATAGTTACACCAATATGTTGACGGTGAAACTGTTCTCACATGCGGGGCGCGAAACCTCATATGCCAAAGAATCAATGGAAACGTTCTTAGGTGCTGTACGCAAGTTAATGCGTAACATCACCAAATTGCACATTGCTTTGAACTTGATTAACTCGGCGTTGTTCTTTGCAGTGGGTTATGTTTCAATTTCATCATGGCTTGATGGTGCCAGCACCGTGGGCGCTGTGGCGGTTGGTGCTGGGTTTGTGTTGCGGCTCAAAGGCATGTCGCATTGGATCATGTGGGAAATGTCAGGCTTATTTGAAAACATCGGCATGGTGCAAGATTCCATCGCAACATTGTCGAACCCCATCGCAGTAAAAGACAAGCCAAACGCTGGAGAGTTGAGCGTGCCTAAAGGCGAGATTTCGTTCGATCATATTGCTTTTCATTATGGCAAAGACAGTGGGGTGATTGATGATTTGAGTCTGCAAATTTCGGCTGGTGAAAAGGTTGGTATTGTCGGGCGCTCGGGCGCTGGTAAAACCACGCTGATGAATGTTTTGTTGCGGTTGTATAATCTTAATGGCGGCGCGGTGCGTATTGATGGCCAAGATATTGCAGACGTTAGGCAAGACAGTTTGCGGTCGCAAATTGGTGTGGTGACGCAAGACACATCACTGCTGCATCGCTCGGTTGCCGACAACATTGCTTATGGTATTGATGGTGGCAATGACGATGCATCGCGCGAGTTGGTGATTGCCGCGGCCAAGCGGGCCAAAGCGCATGAGTTCATTCTTGACTTGGAGGATCCAAAGGGGCGTAAAGGATATGATGCTCATGTGGGCGAGCGCGGGGTGAAGCTTTCTGGTGGTCAACGCCAGCGGATTGCTATTGCGCGGGTATTCTTAAAAGATGCACCGATTTTGGTGATGGATGAAGCAACCTCGGCGCTTGATTCAGAAGTTGAGGCGGTGATCCAAGAAAACCTCAACGAGCTGATGGATGGCAAAACCGTCATCGCCATTGCCCACCGTCTCTCGACCATCTCAGCCCTTGATCGCTTGATCGTGCTTGACGAAGGCAACATCATCGAGGAAGGCAACCACACAACCTTGGTCAAACAAGGCGGTCTTTATGCTGACTTGTGGAACAGGCAGTCGGGTGGGTTTATTGGCTAGGTGAGATTAAAAACTCGTACCTCAAATCGTCATTCCCGCGAAGGCGTGAATGACGATTACGGTGAGGGGTTGAAAGGCTTTCACTTTGCTCGCGTGAAATAGTTGCTTTGGCATATGAGGCCCACCAATCCGCAGCCTTGAATTTTTAGGCGGGTGCCGACTTTGGAAATGGAGACAAGGTAGCGTTTGCCGTTTTCGATGTTGAGGATTTTGCCGTGCCATGCTTTTCCGCGCCGACGCGCACCGCAGATTAAAATACGGCCCACACTGGGGCGATGGGATGAGCGGGCAACTTTTATGCCAAGGCCGCCGCCGCAATTAAACACCCGAAGTTGGTCTGAATTTGGTGTGATGTAGCGGTTGTAAAGGCCGTTGATTCGCCCTTTAGCTTCGGCGCTCGATGAGGCTATGAGAAAGATCGTAACCAACCCCATAAACAATGCCATAAATAAAACCAGCGGTCGGGCGCGCGATGCACCTGTCTTTTTATCCAACAACCTGTTCCCCTCCAGAAACTCTCACGCCGCCCTTTTTACGCCACCCCGCTTAAACCGCTCCTTTATAGCGGTGCTGAATAGACTGCCACACAAACACAACAATGAAAATACTTGTCATAAATAAGACGATGGTCGGTGCTGGTGCACTGTCCATGAAGAAACTTGAGTATACGCCAAGAAAAGAAGACACAGCCGCAATGATAACTGAATAAATAAGCATGGCATCAAACCTGTCGGTCAGCAAATACGCAATCGCACCAGGGGCGACAAGCAAGGCGATGGCCAAGATCAGACCCACAGCTTTTAGTGCACCAACGATGGTGAGCGAAATCATGGCCAATAATCCGTAGTGCAAAATTCGCGTTGGCAGGCCGATGGCTTTGGCATGTTGGGGGTCGAAAACATTGAGCAGTAGATCGCGGCGGCGGGCAACGATGATGAGGATAGTGGCCGCTGCAATGATGGCGCTTTGGATCAGATCAACGGGGAAAATGCCAAGCATGTCGCCAAACAAAATGTGGTCAAGATGAATATCGGTTTCGATTTTACGATACATCACCACCCCAAGGCCGAACATGCCAGAGAACACCACCCCCATGATTGTATCTTCTTTAACGCGACTATTCTCGGTGAGATACCCCGTCGAAATGGCGCAAAACATGCCTGCTGCAAATGCGCCGATCGCCAGTGGAATGCCGATGACATAAGCAATGACGATGCCTGGCAAAACCGAATGCGAAATCGCATCACCCATCAACGACCAGCCTTTAAGAACCAAAAAGCATGACAATAACGCCATCGGCACAGCCACCAACACCGCGATGACCATCGCCTTTTGCATGAAGACGAATTGAAATGGCTGAAGGAGCGTTTCAATCACGGTGCATCTCCAATTTGATTGGTATCTTTGCGTCCAGCCCGTGCGGCGAGCAAGCCGTGTTTTGGGGCGAACACAAAGGCGATTAAAAACAGGGTCGTTTGTAATACGACGATGACACCGCCCGTTGCCCCATCTAAAAAATAGCTGATGTAAGCGCCGACAAAGCTCGTACTGGCACCAATGAATACAGAAATCATAATCAGGCGCGGAAAGCGATCTGTCAGCAAATAAGCGGTTGCGCCCGGTGTCACCACCATGGCGATAACCAATAATGCGCCAACGGTTTGGAGAGCTGCAACGGTGGAGGCTGCCAACAAAGTGAAGAATAATAGTTTCAGCCGTGTTGGATTTAGACCAATGGAGCGGGCATGAGCTTCATCAAAAAACGTAATCATCAGGTCTTTCCATTTGAGCAGCAACACGACCATCGACACACCGCCGATTATCGCTAGTTGCAACGTGTCGGACGGGGTAATGGCCAAAACATTGCCAAGCATGATATTGAGAATGTTGACCGATGTGGGGTTGAGCGAATTCATAAATAGGCCAAGCCCAAAGAACGATGTGAAAATCAGCCCAATGATGGCATCTTCTTTTAGCTTGGTGCGCTGATTTAAAAACAGCATTGCTCCAGCCGCCAACCCGCCTGACAAGAAAGCCCCCAGTGCAAAGGGCAAGCCCAACATATACGCACCGACCACGCCCGGCACGATAGAGTGCGAAAGCGCATCGCCAATCAGCGACCAGCCTTTGAGCATAAGATAGGCAGAAAGAAACGCACACACAGCACCGACCAAGGCGCTAACCCACATGGCGTTAATCATGTATCCATAAGCGAACGGTTCAAGAAGGCTGGTCATATTTGCCTACCTTGCTCATTTTTTTACTGTCTTCTTGCGATGCATCGTCTTCACCATAAATCACGAATGGCCGTTCATCGTCGGTGAGGATGGTAACTTTGCGCGGGTCTTCATCGTCGTGCAAATCTGCACCACCAAGAATGAAGTGACGCAACACGCCGCCAAAAGTTTTTTCCAAATTTTCTTGAGTGAAGGTTTCTTTTGTTGGACCCGCCGCCAAAACAGTCCCGTCAATCAGCACTGTGCGATCGCAAAACTCTGGCACTGAACCAAGATTGTGGGTGGACACCAACATCACTTTGCCTTCATCGCGCAGCTCGCGCATGAGGGTGATGATCTGCTCTTCGGTTTTAACATCAACGCCAGTGAACGGTTCATCGAGTAAAATCACATCACCTTCTTGGGCCAACGCACGGGCCAAAAAGACGCGCTTTTTTTGACCGCCTGACAGCTCACCAATTTGGCGCTTGCGGAAGTCTTGCATGTTGACACGTTCAAGTGCTTGAGTGACCAATTGTTTGTCACGCTTTGACGCAATGCGCAAAAAATTCATGTGACCATAACGGCCCATCATCACCACGTCTTCAACCAATACAGGGAAGTTCCAATCCACTTCTTCGCTTTGCGGTACATAAGCGACAACTTTATTTTTAAGCGCTTTGGCAACGGGATGACCAAGAATTTTTACACTGCCGCTCGACACTGGAACAAACCCCATGATGGCTTTAAACAATGTAGATTTACCCGAACCATTAACGCCAACAAGTGCGGTGATTGTGCCCGTTGGAATGGCAAAACTCGCATTGCGCAAGGCGGTGTGGCCGTTGCGATAAGTGACGGTAACATCTTGGACTTCAATACCGATTTGAGGTTGAGCGTTCATTTGCTTTTGCCTTTGCTTAAACCTTGGGCAATCGTGTTTGAAGTGATCGCCAAAAGATCAAGGTATGTCGGCACCTTGCCGCCAGCTTTTGACAAAGAATCCACGTATAAAACGCCGCCATAATTGATGCCCGTTTCGCGTGCCACCTGCTGAGCAGGTTTTGCTGATACGGTGCTCTCGGAAAAGATGACGCTGATTTTATGTTCTCGGATTTTGTCGATGACGTTCTTGACCTGTTTGGGTGTGCCTTGAGCATCGGCGTTAATTGGCCATAAGTAGAGTTCTTTGAGATTGTAATCACGGGTCAAATAGCTGAACGCGCCTTCGCTGGTAACAAGCCAACGGTTGTTTGGTGCAAAGTTTTTAAACTGGGCGCGCAATGGGTTAGCCACAGCTTTAATTTTAGCACTATAAGCAGCCGCATTGTCGTTATAAGTTTTGGCATTGGGCGCATCGTATTTGACCAAGGCTTTACGAATATTTTCGACATAGATCAGCCCAGCCGAGGCCGACATCCATGCGTGCGGGTTTGGTTTGCCAGAATATGGACCTTGAGAAATGCCCATGGGCGTAATACCATCGGTGAGCACCACACTAGGCACGTCAGATAAGTTGCCAAGGAATTTTTCAAACCAACGCTCTAAGCCCATCCCGTTCCACAGGATCAAGCCGCCACCTTGAGCTTTGACAATATCGCGTGGGGTGGGTTGATAATTATGGATTTCAGCACCTATCTTGGTGATTGACACAACATCAGCCGCATCGCCTGCCACATTGCGCGCCATATCAGCAATGATGGTGAAAGTCGTAACAATTTTTAGCTTTTTCGCCTGAGCGCTAACGCTAGCGTTTACGGTGCCCACCATGACAACAGCCAAAACAGAACAAATAAGAGCAACCGATTTAGCTGCTGAATTTAGAGGGTATTTCACGGAACGATCAAACCTACTTTAGAATTATTCCAAACTAGAATTATTCTAAAGTTGTTTTGGCAAAATTGCAACTGCGAACGATTATCAATTTAAATTATTTTTGTCGAGGGTTGAT
>JAMOMM010000468.1 GCA_027067085.1 Hyphomicrobiales bacterium | reverse complement strand
CTCCGCATTATCGGGTTTATCCCGATAATCCATGCCAGACGCAAATACCGACCCATGGATCACCGCCACAAGGGCGATGATAGAGAAAGGGTGTTCGGCGATGATGAAGGAACAAACAAGTGATCGCGCGTCGCACCAATCAGTAACTAGAGCGTTTCATGTTTTGTTTGAATCACAAACACTGCATAAAACGCAAGATTATCAATACCTTAAGCTGGTCGGTCTGGTTCAATTTAAACCAGACCTACTCTAAGGCCGTTCGCGACCGTGTAAGTTTTTCTTTTTAGTTGGTGCATACGGGTTTTCGCCACCTCGTAAATGAATACGAATGGGCACACCGCGCATTTTAAAGTCAGCCCGCAGACCATTAACCAAATAGCGTTTATAGCTTTCTGGCAAGTCGTCTGGTTTTGAGCAAAACAGCGCAAAGGTTGGTGGACGGGGCCGCGTTTGGGTCATGTAACGCAGCTTAATGCGGCGACCGCCCGGTGCTGGTGGTGGATGCTGTGCCAATTGAAACGCCAACCACTTGTTCAATTGGGCCGTTGTTACACGCGTATTCCACGTTTTATAAATATCCATAACCGCAGGAAGAATACGGCCAATGCCTTTGCCCGTTTGGGCTGAAAGCGTTAGCAATGGTACACCAGCCATTTGCGGCAATAAGCGTTCGACTTCTAGTTGAAGTTCTTTCAACTCGCCCGATTTATCTTTAATCAAATCCCACTTGTTGATGCAAATCACAAGAGCCCTGCCCTCGCGCACGATCAAATCGGCAATTTTCAAATCTTGTTTTTCAAGCGGTACAGTTGCATCGATGAGCAAAATGACAACTTCAGCAAATTTGACAGAACGTAGTCCATCAGCCACAGAAAGTTTCTCGAGTTTTTCTTTGACGCGCGCTTTTTTGCGGATGCCTGCTGTATCCCACAACGCAATTTTGCGGCCTTTATATTCCCAATCAACCGAAATCGCATCTCGTGTAATGCCCGCTTCTGGGCCTGTCAGCAATCGGTCTTCACCAATTAGCGCATTGATAAGCGTTGATTTACCCGCGTTTGGTTGACCAACAACAGCAAGCCGTAAGGGACGATCCTCAATTTCATCTTCGGCTTCAAAATCTATTTCACCAAACTCATCTTCTGCTGCAGCTAAAATTTCAGCTTCTTCGTCTGCTTGTTTTTTCTCAAGCGCATCGGCCTCATCAACCATATCACGCAATTGGTCATAAAGTTCGTTCAACCCGATACCATGGGCGGCAGAAAAAATAATCGGCTCGCCAATACCTAATGACCAAGCTTCATAAACCCCATCTTGAGCCTTTTTGGCTTCGGCTTTATTAGCCAGTAAAATAACAGGTTTTGAATAGCGCCGCATTAAGCCTGCAAAGTGCTCATCCATTGGCGTAATGCCAGCGCGCGCATCAATGACAAACAAAATGACATTGGCTTGCTCAATGGCAATTTCAGCTTGTTTACGCATACGTTCTTCAAGCGAGTTGCTCGGCGCTTCTTCTAATCCTGCGGTGTCAATGATCTTAAATTTAAGGTCAAACAACGTGGCATCACCTTCGCGGCGGTCACGGGTTACACCTGGTGTGTCATCAACCAACGCAAGTTGTTTTCCAACGAGGCGGTTAAACAGGGTTGATTTGCCGACGTTTGGTCGGCCTGCAATTGCAATTCGAAATGTCATAATTCTACCTAAGGGCCACTAAGTTGGCTTTATCATCAAGCAGGTATACAGTATTTCCTGCAATAATGGGTGCGATAAAAAACCCACTTCCAGCTTCACGAGATTTAATAACTTTTCCCGTCTGGGGAGATATTGAAACCAAGGCCCCTTTGTTGGAAACAAGCAGCAAACGCCCGCCGCCCATTACGGGGCCTGACCATGTGCCTTTAGATGATAAGTTGACCACCCATTTTACTTTGCCTGTCTTTTTTGTGACGGCTGCTAAACGTCTGCGCTGAGAAATTACAAAAACATACTCGCCAGAAACCCACGGCGTTTGATTGCCCGCAAAATTTCGACTCCAAATTTCTTGCCCGTCTTTTAAACTAAAAGAAGCAAAACGCCCCGAAGACCCAATTGCAAAAACCTGCCCGCCTGACACAACAGGCCTGCCAGAAATATCATTAAGGTTTGATGCGGTGCCAACCCCTGTGACGCTAGCCATGTTCTCTGACCAAAGCTTTTGGCCACTGCCTGCAGAAAACGCAATAATATCGCCGCTCGTTTGCGGCACGATAACCACGCCGCCAGAAACCGCTGGAGACACATTAGAAATTGCCGATGCGCTTTCTCCAGAACCATTAGCACGCCACAAAACTGCACCTGTTGACGCTGACAAAGCGTTGACTTCATTAGAGGTCGTGGTGAAGAAAACCGTGCCACCAGAAACCGTTGGTGCAGATTTAATCGCAGAAGAAAACTTTTTGCGCCATAGCTGCGCACCGCCAGATGTGCTCAGTGCAATCGCTTCGCCAAAGGCAGTTGTTACATAAATTGAAGCACCGTCCGATGCTAAGCCACCGCCGAAAACACCATCGGTGCTTTTGCCCTTTGGTACGAGCGAAACCGCCCACACGGGCGCACCGTTATTTGCATTAAACGCGCGGACGTTCGATTCTGCATCAAGGACATAAATTCGACCACCAACGACAATGGGGCTTGCAGTTAGGCGTGAATTACTGCTGGAACCTTCACCTGCACTAATTGCAAAGACGCGCTTTAAACTGCGACCTAAAGACAAGTTATACATTGCATTTGATGGCACACCGCCTGGCTGTGCCCAGCTGGAATTGGTTACTGCTGATGGAATAACGATTGGTTCTGTTGCCAATTGGTTTTGTGAGCCAGACGGTTGCAACACCGCCTCGCGCTTACCAGACAAAACCACGTTATCATCTTTGCCTGATACTTTATCGATCAAATCTCCAGCTGTACTACAAGCAACCAGCGCCATGGGCAAAACCACGGCGAACGCTGCCCGCGCAACGGCCTTGATCGATGCTCGTTTCAGCTTCGCAATTTCAACCAACATTTAATTAGCCTTTGGCTCTGTTGATTTGGATTTTTCCTTTAGACCTTTTTGAGCAAGAATTGGTGTTAAGACAGATAGGAAAATACGCGCTCTTTGACGGGCACCTTGTGTTGCACCAGCATCGGCGAGAATCTCATTTACTTTACGATCGGCTAAAAGATAATTATTTGAGCCAAATGCCGCGATGGCGATAATTTCGCGTGCCGCGTTACGCCACGGGCTACCTGCCACATCAAATTGGCCAACCCGTGCTTTAATATCATCAACTGAACTATTGTCAGCCAGAAGATACGCCGCTTTTATTTTTGCAAGTTGTTGCAAAGGGGCTGCCACAGTCTTTGCTGCCGCCAATGCGTCATAGGCGGCAACAGCGGCTTTTTTGTCGCCTGCGGTTGCTTTGGCAGCGGCTTGTTTGAACTGGCCAAACACAGCATAACCAGCATGACTGGTTTTAAGCTTCGAAAAAGCGTCGGCTGCCTCTTTGTTTTTTCCTGCTTTGGCTAAATCAGTTGCGGTAAAAAATGCTTGGCCACCAATTTCAGCTTGAGTCTTTTGCCAATATTGCCAGCCTTTGATACCGCCAACAGCCAAGATAACGCCTAAGCAACCAGCAATAATGAGGGTGCCATATTTCTTCCACATACTCTCTAGTTCGTCGCGACGGACTTCTTCATCAACTTCACGAAACAGTAGATCATCACTCACGGGGCGTTTTCCTTAATCTAGATTCTATATTGCCGCTTTATAGCGCAAAAAACTAAGCTTGTGGGCTAAAATATTGATGTGACTAAAACAAGGCGAATTTTATATATTAGAAAAATCGCAATTAAATCGTTTACCATCATTATGCCACGTTGACATTGCACATAAGGGGAGTATTTTTGATATGCAAGATTCGATATTTAAAGTGTCCAAAACCTTGATATCTAGACAATGGTGACCATGTCTCTAACCGGGGGTGTCGAGCCAATGTTAATTTAAGAAGAACTAAACCGACTATTCCCGTCGGAATAATTAATAATGCGAAAAGCCTAGAAAGATAAAAAACATGGTTGCGTTACCAACTCAGTCCCTCAAGTATCCTAATGCGTACACAAAGGCCTCACAAATGCCTCCCCCTCCTTCATCTACAAAAACCCAATTGCCAAACCCAGAGGCCCTTGTTGAGCGCGCGCGCAGTGCAAGTGCACAACTCAAAGCAATGGCCCATGAAAACAGATTGGCAATTTTGTTTCATCTTTACGAAGGTCCAAAATCTGTTCATCAGCTGGAAAAGCTTTTAAACATGCGCCAACCTGCAGTTTCTCAACAACTTGCTCGTTTGCGGGCCGATCAAATGGTTTCTACCGAAAGACGCGGCAAGCAAGTTCATTACTCAATCGCCAGCAAAGATGCTGAAACGATTGTTGAGCTTCTTTGTAAGCTGTACTGTCGCGATTAATAAATAAATGCTTTAGCCAACCATTGGCGCGCGGGTTTTAAACTTGCGCGCCTATTTGTCTTTAAGTGCGAATGTATGGTCTTGGCTTGGGAATTGGCGTGATTTCACGTCGTTAGAATAGGCTTTAATTGCGCTTTCAATCGCTACACCTACTTTACCAAATTCTTTTACAAACTTTGGCACGCGCGGGCTAAGACCAAGCATATCTTCCATCACCAATATTTGCCCATCGCACTCATTTGAAGCGCCAATGCCTATTGTCGGCACCGGTATGGTTTTTGTGATCTTGGCTGCCAGCGGTTCAGCCATTGCCTCTAATACAACGGCAAAGGCACCAGCCTCACTAACCGCGACGGCATCATCAATGATTGGTTGCCATAAATCTTTGGTACGGCCTTGGGTTTTAAATCCCCCTAAGGTGTTAATTGCTTGTGGGGTCAGGCCAACATGGCCCATGACAGGCACGCCGCGTTCAACCAAAAACTTGATCGTTGGCGCCATATGTAGGCCACCTTCAAGTTTGACAGCACCACATTCAGTTTCCTTCAAAATCCGTACTGCATTTCGAAACGCAATTTGCGGACTTTCTTCGTAAGACCCAAAAGGCATATCAACCACTATTAACGCTGATTTGGCTCCTGCAAAAACCGCTTTTCCGTGGGCAATCATCATATCTAGAGTAACGGGCAAAGTTGTTTCAAACCCGTTCATCACCATCCCAAGAGAATCACCAACCAGCAAAAAATCCACATAAGGGTCAGCAATGGCGGCGGTGTGGGTGTGATATGATGTCAGAGCAACAATGGGTTGTTCGTTCTTGCGCGCCGAAATTTGAGTAGACGTTGTTCGTTTAATCGTTTTCTGAGTCGACATGAAAAATCGCCTTTAAGAAAATAGTTCCAACCTTTAGCCGGGGAAAAACTGCTCGATTGTTAGCACAGGAACACCGATTAGCATTTCATGCATTTGTACCATCGCAATATAGGCAGCAAGCCCAAATATGATTGCTAAAACGTCATGCCCATCGCGGACATCAAGGCTAGGAAATACTTTGTTGGCTAAAGAAAGAATAATGAACAAAATGGCATAAGTGAGCAACCCACCAAACACGATTATACTGGCTAAATCACCATTAGCGATTAAGTGACCTATTGCCCAAAACAATATGGCAATGGCAAAAGGGTAACGCACGAATTGGCGGGCTTTGCCACGGAAAAAGAACATACCCAAAAACATAAAAGCAATGAATGACATGGCTAAATTGATATGCTTGCCAGCTTTCATGGGTTCATAGATAACTTCAGTTTGCCCAAAAGACCAAGCAACAAAAATGAGAATTAAACTCAACGTTGCGACGATGCCAAAACTTGGCCCATAGGCTGGGCCGAGTTTGTCTTGCAAACGTTGCTTAATTGAGGGAACCGCTGGAATGAGATGAATAATACAGAAAACTGCGACAGCAATACTTAAAAAAACCATTAGACTACGGAAACCCCGAATATATTATAGTGGAAGAATAAAATTGCAGCGAAAAGAGCACCACCAATTACGATGGCTTTCATATCACTTTTAAACTCAGGCTCAAAGGTTTTTGCCTTGCCTTTGATGGTACATAGCAGCACATCAAAAATTGCGTAGGCCACAAAGCTGCCGAACAACAAAACCTCGTTCATATTACCATTTGAAAACAGATGGCCCAACGCCCACAGGCCAACGCCGAGCGACATGGGATGCTTAACCCATTTACGCATATAACCTTTACCATGGGAGGCACCGATTAAAACCAGCGCGATTGCAACAAGAACTAATGTTACGAAATGGCTCCATGACGGTGGATTGAAAACGATAATTGCCGAATCTGGGCCATACCGCGACATACCAAAGCCCCAAATCATTAGGCCTAAACCAACAAATGACAGCAGCGAAAACACCCCTTTGTAGGGTTTTTCGCCAATGGCCCCAACCATTACGCTTCGCAATGGTGTTGCAGTCAGAACATGAATGCCAAAGAAAATTACCAAGCCCACTATCAAAATCGTCATCTGTTTTACCTTCTTGATTTTTATGTCTTTGGAATTCACAATACATGAGACCGCCAACCAAATATACTAGAGCGTGATAATCGAAAATGACAATAAATTTACAAATTGCTCGCAAACGGTTGACTGACTTAAAGGTGTTGACAGAGGAGCTTTCCAAACTTTCAGCGCAAAATCGAAAGCCGGTTACACTGGATCAGCAATCAACAGGTCGC
>JAMOMM010000467.1 GCA_027067085.1 Hyphomicrobiales bacterium | reverse complement strand
AGCTTTAGAGAAAAAACACGCCACCGTGGCGCTCGACAAGGCAGATATTATCATCGCTCTTGGCGGTGATGGGCTAATGCTCCACACCCTGCGCGAAACCTTGACCACGGGCCAGCAGATATTTGGCATGAACCAAGGTTCTGTTGGTTTTATGATGAATGATTACAGCGAAGATGGTTTGCTAGAGCGTCTAGACAATGCCGAAGAAACGCGTATTCACCCGCTTAGCCTGAGCGCCCAAAACAAAGATGGCAAAGGTTTTAAAGCCATCGCCTTTAATGAAGTTTCCCTTCTGCGCCAAACCCATCAAGCCGCAAAATTAGAAATAACAATTGACGGCAAAGTACGCTTGGCTGAATTGGTATGTGATGGCTTGATCGTGGCAACCCCTGCAGGATCAACCGCTTATAATCTTTCAGCTCACGGCCCTATTCTGCCGATCGGTTCGCCTTTGTTAGCGATTACCCCAATCAGCGCATTTCGTCCTCGTCGTTGGCGCGGTGCGATCATCCCCCATGAAGCTGTGGTTGAAATTTCAATCCTTGAAAACAACAAGCGCCCTGTTGCCGCTGTTGCCGACCATATTGAATTTCGTGACATTCAAAAAGTAACGGTGCGCGAAGACAAATCCCACGCCGTACGCTTATTATTTGACAAGGGCCACTCGCTTGCCGAGCGGGTTTTAAACGAACAATTCGATTTTTGATATTTTCCTCAATTTTTTTCATTTTTTATTACAAAAAAGTTAGGGCTTTAGGAAAGCATTAAGCAGCTTGCAGTAGTTTCAATCTGTAAGTTGCGTAACCGACTTGAGTTCAAGTCGGATGAGTATTGAAACGCCGTAGATGGTAACGTCTGCGGCGTTTTCTCTTTTGGCGCAAAGGTTTTAGCTCAAAATTTGGACACAAAAAATGCCCAGCAGAACCAGGCATTATTTTGTTGTCTTAGTCGTATTTTTTAACGGAAAACTAAGCCGCCAGTTTAAACTGTTCGGCCAATCGTCGCGCCAGCGCCCGTGTATTTTCATCGCTCAAACGCCCGACGATTTCAAGCAGCATAGATTTATCTTGCGCTGAAACCGATGAATACCGGGTCATGAGATATTCAACCAACCTAGGACCAAACTGTTGCTTAGCCAAACGGTCAGGAACTTCTTTCAACTCATTGGATGCATCAAGAGCCGCACGAATAATATGAAAACAAGATTTAGGCAGCCCAGCTTTATTGTATGAAGATTTAATTGCCATAACGGCATTATCAGCAAACATCCGCTCAAGTTTAACCATTGGAGTTGAAGAAAGATAAGCAATCGCCCGCGAAACAATAGCCAATTTATTACTAAGGGCCGCGCGCAAAATCAACGATGGCGTGAGCAAATTCTTGCTGCTTAAAAATGGAATCAGTCCATCCAGCTCATTTTGCTTTGCACTAGACAGAATTTTCAAAAGAGTTGTCTCTTCAGCATCAACAATAATTTCTTCGGCATCATTAGCCGGGATCCAACCGCGCTCTGCCATCAACTTATGAACATTGTTTGAAGCCCGTTTGGCTTGAAGGATACGCACCTCCAAAGGCAAGTCATGACGGTCCAGCAATTGTTCAATTATTTCAGGCACATCTCTGAAACGCACATAAAGCCGACGATAATTTTGCGTGTTTACTTCAATTTTTTCATTATCAAGAAGGGCTGAGCAAACTTCGCTGTCACAATTTTCAACAATATATTTAATGGCTTCATCAGCCAAACCTTCGCGAGATGCCAAAACCAACTGGCGCGCTTTATCACCAACCTTTAACACCGCAAGCGTGCGCAAACGATCAAGCGCTGGCGTTTCAGCCAAAAAGGGTAATGAAATATCTTCATCATCAGCAATAATTGAAAAAACAAGATCAGGGTGAAGCTCAACCGCGTGCACAAGGATAGAAGCCAAAAGGGAGCGTATGCCTTTAATTGGATCAACCGCAAGCCTCAAAAGAGTTGGAACAATTGCATCACGCTCTACTCGAGCAGATTCCATATCACATGCCAACAAACCTAGTTGTTCAGTTAGGTTGCGTTTTTCTTCAAAACTACCACCATCTAAAACACGATCAAAAATTGATGTGTTAAACGCTTTAATACTTACATCACTCACTATGTAAACCTCTTTAATCACTCTAGAGCCAACACAAAAACAGCTCAATACAACTAACTTATGGTTTCAACATAGAGACAAATCTTTAACAATCAGTTTACCATGTAATTTAAGTTGTTGTTGACCATAACATGCGCTCATTAAGTGTGGTTATTCTGGGATTGTTGGCGATTGTTCTTCGTATTCCTCGGCAATAACCTGAGCCACAACGGGTGTTGATTGCGGCGCAATAGTAATGTATTCGCTGGTTTCATCTGGAGTCTCAGGCCGTGCAAACATCCGTGATAGCGCATAAAATCCAAGCGCGCCGTGCACAAACGCCAAGAATGTCATATATCCAATTGGTCCCGCAAAATGCATAGCAAAACCTACGACTATAGGCCCGCAGATTGCCCCTGCTCCATAAATAAGAACAAGCTTAGCACTCGCGCCCAGCATCTGATCTGCTTCTAAGTAATCGTTCGCATGAGCTAGACATAAAGAATATATCGGAAATGAAATAGCGCCAAAAACAGTCATCGTAATGATAATGACGATTGCGTTGCTAGATGGATTAAACAATGCAAACAGTGCAACACCAGTGGTTACGAACGTGAGAATAGTCATTACAATACGTCGGTCAAAACGATCAGACAAACTGCCCACTGGATATTGCGATAGCAGCAAAGCAAGCGGTGGTAAGGCCATCATAATGGAGACCTCAACCAACGACAAATTATTGGCAAGACCATAAACTGGACCCATCGAAAAAAAGGCGCTTTGCCCCAAACCCGCAGCAAACGTGCCGACAAAAGCAAGTGGTGAAATTGTAAACACATCCCATAAACTCACCCGGCGCGGAATACCGATCGCTGGCGCTTGCACATTTGCCAGAGAAATAGGCACCAAGGCAAGCGACAGCAATGCCGACACAACAATGAACCGTACAAAGCCACTGGTATCACCAATATTGAGCAGTAACGAACCAGCACCACTGGCTGCATAAGCAACAATCATATAGATGGAAAGCATTTTACCACGGTCTTCATTAGATGAAGCCGCATTGAGCCAGCTTTCAACGACAATGGCTAAGCCAGCAATACAAATGCCGATGATAACCCGCATTAAGAACCACCAAATCGGATCTGGCCATAAGGGAATAAGCAACACCGCAGTTGAAACCAGAGAGGCAAATGCTGCAAATGCTCGAATATGACCAACATTTGAAATGATCGGAGGCGACACAATAGAGCTAACAAACATGCCTAGGTAAAACCCAGCCATAACCAAACCCGTCGTTGTCGTGGTAAAGTTTTGCGCCGTTGCTTGAACACTAACCAGTGACCCGCCAAGGCCATGCCCAAGCTGCATCAATAAGACACCAAGAAATAACGGCCAAACCGCGCGCAGACCAACGGCCATTGCCCAACTCCCAAATTTTAAAGAAACAAAACCCGCAAATGCTAAAAGTTCAAGCTTTTCGGGTTATGATTCCTTCATATCAGGGGTTTTCAAATTTTGATAAAACACAACCGACACAAAAATCAGATTTTGCGGCCAAATAGAAATTTATCT
This sequence comes from Hyphomicrobiales bacterium, assembly GCA_027067085.1. GTDB lineage: Bacteria > Pseudomonadota > Alphaproteobacteria > Rhizobiales > Aestuariivirgaceae > JALWJW01. The sequence goes on along the minus strand of JAMOMM010000467.1, from coordinate 3,056 downwards.
GCAATGTTTAAACAACACCTGCTTGTTTTAATTTACGATCAAGAACCTCAGCATCGAAAGGCTCAATCAAAAAATCTGATGCCCCTTCCCAAATGGCACGGCCCATTGTCTCGCTATCAGGATTGTCAGCGCATAAAAATACTGCAGCCTTATTTCCACGCTTAGCTTGACGAAGACGGCGAATAAACGCCATCACATCCATATCTTGCAGATTGTCAGGTAAGACAATTACATCTGGCATATCATTATTGCACTGCGCTAACGCATCGTTGGCATTGGCAGCAGAGGTAAGGTCAAAGCCATAAGCTGACAGCATATCGGCAAGTTGGGGACTATCGCCTCCAAGCGGTCCTATAATCATGCACTGTGTCATATCAAATGTTCCTTTTATGTACATATTCATACCGTCCAAAATGTTGCCAAAGTTTGTATTTGTATTTTTCTATGTATACGAGTCCTGCGCCTGAATTGTTAACGATGAGTTAACAACTTATCCACAGGCCACACAAGCAAAATAAACCGTTTAATTACAACAGATTACAAAACCTTGCGGAATCATTTTCCACAGGCACTTATCCACAGTGTTCCCCAAATGTACACGACTCGCATTGCGACTCGCTAGAATCGGACAACAACCTAAAGATGTATATGTGTTCTCGTTTCATTCGCAGAATGTATTCTTGGCATATATCCCCTTGAAACAAGTAAGGGGTGCCGAAAGATTTTTTCGCTTTACCTTAATGTGGTCAACAAATTACAATTCAGGCAAAATAAAATCGAACACCCAAATTAAAGGAATACACATGGCTGGTTTATGGTTTGAAGAATTTGAAATTGGTAAAAACTACCAACATCAAATTACCCGCACGGTTACAGAATCCGACAACATGACCTTTTCATGTATGACCATGAACCCTCAACCCTTACATATAGACCGTCACTTTTGCGAACAAACAGAATGGGGCCAGCCGCTGATGAACTCCCTCTTCACCTTGGGGTTAATGATCGGCATATCAGTCAATGACCTCACCTTAGGCACAACGATTGCCAATTTAGGCATGACAGATGTCACCTTCCCCGCCCCTTTGTTCCAAGGTGACACGATAAATGTCAAAACTGAGGTCATAAACAAGCGAGAGAGTAAATCACGCCCAGACGCTGGTATCGTTTCATTTATCCATCGCGCTTTTAAACAAGACGGTACGCTAGTAGCGCAATGTACTCGTCAGGCTTTTATGCGAAAAAAACCAACCGATGATGTTCCGACTACCGATAGCACTTCAAAGGGTGGTGCATAATGCGTAGCTGGTTATTTGTCCCTTGTGATAGCGAGCAAAAAATATTTAAAGCCATGTCGAGCAATGCCGATGTGGTCATTTTAGATTTAGAAGATTCTGTTGCACCAGAGAACAAACCTCAAGCGCGTGAAATTCTACAAGAGTTTCTATCCAACCGCCCAGAAACAACTTCGCAAGTATATGTCCGAGTTAACCCATTAGATAGCGGCCTGACCCAACTCGATATTCAAGCAACGATCACCCATCAGCCAGATGGTTTCATGCTACCCAAAACAAACAGCGGCAGTGACGTTAAACAGTTTGCTAGCTCCTTAAAAGCTCAGCTGCCAATAATTGCCCCAATAATTGCCATAGCTACCGAAACAGCGACATCTCTATTCAACCTTGGCACCTATGGCGACTTGAATGCAAACTTAAATGCCATGACATGGGGCGCAGAAGACTTGTCCAACGCTCTTGGTGCTACTGCGGCGCGCGATGACGCTGGCGCCCTCACCGAGCCTTATCGTATGGCGCGAAACTTGTGTTTAGCTGGGGCCCGCGCGGCAATGGTTGAGCCTATTGATTCCGTTTACACTAATTTTAAAGACCCAGATGGCTTACGGGCAGAATCCCAAGCAGCAGCACGCGATGGGTTCAGCGGAAAAATGGCCATTCACCCCAACCAAGTTGAGATCATCAACCATGTCTTCACACCGTCGACAGTTGAGATAGAGCAAGCGAAAATGGTGGTTTCTGCATTTCAGCAATCTGACAACAAAGGCGTTGTTGCGATCGATGGCAAAATGTTTGATATTCCCCATCTAAAAAGAGCGCAAAAACTGCTCGCGCGGGCACAGTTATTTTCTTAAAATTAAGCCATTATTAAGCATAAATCCCTAATCTTCCGTGTAAGTATTATTCGTGTCGCACGGGGACTGGGGTTTAAAATGGCGAAAAAACAGAAAAAAACCAACGAGACTGGGGATAGTTCACGCCCATGGGCAGCTTTGACTGCTTTGGCATTCGGCGCCATTATTTTATCCGCTGTCACTTGGTTTGGTGCTCAATTCTATGGCACACAAATGTCACGCCATTACGTTCAAAATGAATCCCGAAACTGGTCTGATCTCGCAATAAATAATTTGAACAACCATGAAAAGTCATTTGAGTTGAACAAAATTTCGCGTGGAGACCAATACATCATCAAAGATTTTTACAACGGCACAAATATGTACCGAGTTATCTTTGTAAATGCCAAGGGGGAAATATTTTGGTCCTCTAGAGCAAACGAAAAAGGCCCATATGATAAATGGAACTTCTTTGCAGACAAACTCAAGACAGCAACCACCGTCACTAACTTTGAAGCCGTAAGTCACGAAAAAATTGTTGGCCTTACTATAAGGGCTCATGATGAATTGGTAAAAAGTTATGGCATAAAAGAACATAGCAATCACACAATTGCAGAAATCGCTGTGCCCATTTTTGTTGAAAAGAAGTTCGTCGGATCAATCATAATGTTCCAAGACATTACTGGAACAGTCATATGGATGAATACACAAGCAAAACTTATTGCAGCATTTCTTGCTGGTTTAATCCTCTTAATTTTTGCAAGCATTGCAGCCTTAATTTGGAAATACAGTGCTTCTCGCAACAAACAAAGTCAGCAGCTTCGCAAAGCAAAGTCAGCTTCAGACATGGCTGGCCAAGAAGCTCGGGAGTTGGCAACTCAACTCCAAGAAATGAATGGCGATATTGCTGATTTGAATAAAGAGCTTA
>JAMOMM010000466.1 GCA_027067085.1 Hyphomicrobiales bacterium | reverse complement strand
GCTTTAGATAAATCAGCCTCAACTAACGTATTCTCAATGTCATTGCCTCGCAATATGGAGGTCATTTTCAAACCGACACGACCGCGAACAAAGCGAGATAGATCGACCCCTAATTCTTTTCTTTTGTTTTCTGTTACCGTTGTCGTGACCACCAATTTTGCTTTGGGATTTTTGCTTACACCAAGAGGTTTGCTCCATGTGATTTTTGCTGGCAAACCATTTAAATTGGCTTTTCCCTTTGCCACAATACTTTTTGAAGACACAACAACATCAATCGCGCCTTTGGTAACATCTGCACCGTTAAGCACGCCCTTAATGCTCGCATTTTGCCACTTTGCTGTCGCCGTCACTTTGACTTGATTCTCAACCATTTTACGCGACAAAGGCATTTTTAGATTGATAACAACATTGGCTTGGCCACCAACTTCAGCATTTGCAAGACCACTGCCCTGCGCGAGTTTTAGTGATTTGTGATTTGCCAGTTTTAAAATCGATTTAGCCGAGCCTGCCAACTCAACGGTCATTGTTGTTGGGGTTATCGGCCTTGCAAGGTCAACAGATTTCATTATCGCGGAAACCAACCGTACAGTTTGCTTGTTGCCAACGATCGCTGAACCGCCTTTGACCTTTAGGGTGAAATGATTACCCGTCAAAAAACCTGTTCCCGATGCCCCAGATAACATCGGCAAATCTTCGTAATATCGAGACTTAACGTCGGCAATTTTAAATTTGAAATCAACCATCTCATCGGGGATCGGAATATCTGCGATTGCTTCGCGGATGGTTTTCGCAGGAATAGCAACCTTAAATGCACCCGATGTCATGCGCCCAGATATAACGTTCTTTTGAATCCATTCCCGTGCACCTTTTGCAACAACAGGAGGCCATAATTTTTTAATTGTTGCCGCAGGTAAATCGCGAATTGTTCCACCAAGAAAAACCCCCGCTGCAGAGCCATCGCCAATGAAGTAGCCGCGGACACGAATGCCTGCGTTGCCCGACATCAAAATCAAATCATTGACGGTTAGCCGTGGCGTTTCTAAGGACGCAACGCCATCAAACCTCACAGTATCGAAAATTACTGGGTTTTTCACGCCACCACTTGCATCAATCGCAACATTTTTAGAGTTGAGCTTGATTGCCACCGCGGTCATCTTGCCCAGCTTGTTGCGCACTGGCGATACTCGCCCTGTCAATTCAGCTTGCGAGCCGCCGATAAAGATGGCCGAATTGCCGATGATTATGTCACCCGTTTTGGGTTCATAGTCCAACCGCACCAAACCCTCATCAATGATGATGGGTTCTGAAATGTATTCAGGAAAGCCAACGCGGCCTGCGGACGCAGATAGCTCAGCGCTCGCTTTCGTCATTTTGCCCGTTTTAGTAAACTCAGCTTCAACATGCCCAGACAATGGTAATTGCACTTGGGCCAGTTGTGACAGGGCAAACACATCTTTGGCTATTTCAGAAGGAACAACACCAAACACCCGCGATGAAACTTTAAACTTCTCTGTTTTATTACGGTAATGGGCGGTTAGTTCAATACGCCATGGATTTTTGCGCGCGGCAATGTCAGCATCAACAAAAAGCGCGAAACCATAAGGAGTACGGCGAAAAACCAGGTTTGCTTTTGGTGAATACCAAATTGCACCATTGGTTTGGTCATACAAAGTGATCGCCGTTTGGGTTATGCGTAAGGAGTTTAGCTTGCTTATGCCTTGTAGGGATGGATTTTCATTGGCGCTTTTTCCAGAAAGAAGATCAAGCAAGCTCGTTGCTTTCGTCGTAATGAATTCAACCCCAGTTGTGTCAAACCCTGTAGGGCTATTTACCGTGCTAGGTTTTGAGACTTCGGTACTTTTACTTTGCGGGAAAGTACCGAAACCAAAACCTATCTCACCTTGGACATTGCGTTGAATAAGAAGCTTTGCGCCAATAAGCTCAAGCGCGTGGGGTTCGATATTACCGATCAATAAGTCTCGGGCTTTCACATCGATGGCAGCGCTTGGTGCCCGCGCAATGAGGCGATTTTGAGCGTTTGAAAACTCAACATCTTTAAGGCGAAAGCGGGGCTGACCTGTTTTTGCGTCTCGTTCAATGACAACATCACTGATTTTAACGGTAACACCGGGCAAACTCGCATTGATGCGTTCTTGAACCGTGTTTTTTAGAAATGCGAACGAGACTGGTCCTTGAGACAGGCGATACATAAATGCACCACCAATCGCAATCACAACGAATATCATAACCGTTATGAAAATCAGCGCAAAGTTTCGTATCCGCCTAACCAAAATATCGCCCTTAAACTGTGGTCTGCCAAGGACCCGTCAGACACTAAGAAATGAAGAAATTCATTCGCGCAAACGCTGACACTCGCCTCGAATCTAATTATAGCTTTTTTTGCAAACAGATGTGGCAAAAATTGGCCTAGATTTCAATTGTGATGGTTGTTAGCATCAAAAATATATTTGCATACGGATTTAAAGGCGTGAAACCATGAACGAGATACTTAAACTGGGCCAACAAGCCCCTTCATTTTCCCTACCGCGCGATGGAGGTGAGACGGTAAGCCTTGCCGACTATGCCGGTGAAAAGCTGGTTATTTTCTTCTATCCAAAAGACAACACACCAGGCTGTACCAAAGAAGCAATTGCCTTTAGCGAGGCAAAACAAATGTTCTTGGATGCAAACACCCAAATTTTGGGCATGTCAGCAGATACGGTAAAACGCCATGACAATTTTGTTTCTAAGCATAGCCTTTCCGTTGCGTTGGCAGCAGACCCAGAATTAGAAACGCTTAAAAACTATGGCGTGTGGGTGAAAAAGACCATGTATGGACGGGAATATATGGGCATTGTTCGCACTACAATTCTCATCAATACGGATGGCACCATTGCCCAAATTTGGCATAAAGTTAAAGTCAAAGACCATGTAGACGCTGTTTTAGAGGCGGCAAAGGCTTTATGAACCCGCAAATTCAGTGACAGATGGTAATTTTATGCTATAAATCTGGGAAATTGCACCTAATCAAAAAATTGTCACTTTTTGGTGAGAATTGTAAGAGAGTTTTGCAATTAACTGAATTTTTATTCGGATACAATTGCACTAGTATTGAGCCATGTGGCTTTTTTGAGGGACGGTCGCGGGCATAATGCATAGGAAATCCACCCAGCAAAGGCAGCTTGCAAAGCGCGGTTTTTTTGGCCGCCTTGCACATGCGTTCCGCGAGCGGCAAATTTATGTTCGTTCACGCGGCGAAGTTCAATTTATTACGATTAAACCCTATATGCTAGTAGTGGGGCTATTTGTTGTTTTAACAAGTTTCTTTTGGCTGGCGTTTGCCTCCATCAATGTCACCTTCAAAGATGAGTTAATTGCGGTAAAAGAACGCCGAATTTATCAAAACAAATTAAACCATGAAGACCGAATTGCCGACTTACGCAAACAAATAGATCAGTTGAATGCAAAGCTCCTACTCGACCAAAAGGGCTATCTTGGCGAAGTTGACAAAGTACACCGCCAATACCAATCTCTTGTCGAGCGCCACAATAGATTAAGCGGATTTTTCCGCCAAGGGTGGATGCCAGTAAAATCTGTTTTACCCCTACCGAGCAAACAAAACACCAGTACAAACAATGATAATAATGATGGTCAAAGTAACAGCTACAACGGTGGATTTACAAATGGAAAGTCAAACAAGGGTCGTAATGGCAAACAAAGCTTTGCCCCAAATCAGGCTGGCAAAAGTAATTTTAACGAACTCACTTATGCTCAAAAGTATGCTTCTGTTTTCACAACCAAAAAAGAAATTCTTGCGCCGCTAGCAGAACTTCGTAAAGACATGACTGGTTTTGATACTTTGCAAATGAAACTGCTCGATGAAGTGGCGGTTTATGCCATAGCAAAAACAAAGAATACTGGGAAAATTTTCCGCCGACTTGGGGTAAACCCGGAACAGATATTAAAGACGGCAAAACTTGCCACTGCTGATAGTGTCGGTGGACCTTTCATTGCAGCCTCGTCATTGCAATCTGAACCTACAATGGTTGCAGAGCGGTTAAAAAAAGCTATCACCGCTCTGAACAAAATGAAGCTTCTTCGCCAACAATCCAAAAAATTGCCGTTGGCCATACCCATTAAAAACATCAAACGGATTTCTAGTCGGTTTGGTTTACGCCGTGATCCATTTCGCCGCGTTGCTGCCATGCATACTGGTATTGATATAAAAGCCCCTTACCGCGCTAAAATTAAAAACCCTGCTCCAGGATTAGTGATCTATGCGGGCTGGGGTGGTGGCTATGGTCGCATGGTTAAGATTAAACACGCCAATGGCATTGAAACTCGGTATGCTCACATGGCAAAAATTTTAGTTAAAAAAGGCCAATATGTTAAGACAGGCCAAGCAGTTGGCTTGCTTGGCAACTCTGGGCGCAGTACAGGTGCCCACCTTCATTATGAAACTCGGGTAAATGGCCGCCCCACCAACCCCTCTCGTTTTTGGAAAGCAAGAAATGATTTTCAATCCCTTTCGCAAAAAAAGTAACCCGTCAGGCAAAGCGTCTCGCGCAAAGCGGGGAAACCTTGGCCCGTCAATTATCACATCTGATGTTGTGATTGATGGTAATTTGATTTCCAATGGCGAGCTGCAAATCGATGGCGAAGTAAACGGGCATGTTAGCGCTCGTGCCGCGGTTATCGATATAAATGGTATTATTCACGGCGAAGTTGTTGCTGAGGATGTCATTGTCCGAGGCCGAATTATTGGTCCCATACGTGCTGTTCATGTGCACATACTTAATGGCGCACATGTTCAAGGTGATGTGCGGAACGAAACAATCTCAATTGAGAATGGTGCCTTTATCGACGGTAAAATTCACCGCGTTGAGAACCCTTTGAATGAGGCTTATAGCGAGCCTGAAGTGCCAACAGCGTCATCATACGCTCAACCAGACCAGTCTTTTGGGTATGACGAACCAGCGAACCCGCCCTATGCGCCCAATGGAACTGGCGCAAAACCGCGCAGTGAATAAATAAACGTTGATGCAGGCAACTTACGGCTGAAAAGTAAAATATGCATAAAAAAAGCCCGCTAGTTTAACACTAGAGCGTTTCATGTTTTGTTTGAATCACAAACACAACATGAAACGCAGAATTATCCGCAATTTCTTATCAAGGTCCTGGTTCAATTAAAACATGACAGACTCTAGCGGGCTTTTCTTGTTTGTGACCGTAACTATTACGAACTCCACCAACCTTTTTTGGCAGGGCTAGTTGTCGTCGTTGTGGTTTCTTGTGGAGGTTTCCAATTACTTTTTGGCTTTTCCTCTTTCACTTCTGGCGCTTTGCTAGCAGAATTTGCTTTCGTTTCAGGCGCCGTTTCAGTTTTGTCTCCACTTGCTGCACCGCTTGTCTCTCCACTTATCTCTCCACTGGACTTATCGCCTGACTTTGCGGATTTGGCAGCTTTTTTGCGTGGTTTCCTTGCTTTCTTAACTGGTTTTTTTGGCGCTTCATCTGCAGTTACATCATCGGATGAAGACTTTGCAGTTTCATCTGATGGTTTTTCAGCATCGCTAGCATCGACCTTTTTACGCGCTCGTTTTCTTGGCTTTCTGGCCTTTTTAGCTGGCTTTTTATCATCCGTTTTATCATCCAAATCCGCATCGTCAGATTTCGACGTTTCTGCAGAAGATGGTTCTTGGGCAGGTTCTTGTGCCGCGTTTTGCACAGTTCCTTCCGCGCTATCTTCCGCTTTTTTGCGTGGTTTTCTCGTACGCTTACGAGGGCGCTTTTTCGGTTTCTCGGCCGTCTCATCAGTTGAGCTTTGTTCAGCTGCGCTTTGGTCTGACGTTGCAGCGTCACTTTCGCCCTGCGCAATTTTTGCTGCTTCAGGTGTCGAGGTGTTTTCACCCTTATCATTATTATCATCGCGGCTCTCTTCATTGCCGTTTTGATCTTGAGCGTTTTCTACCGTTGCGTTTTCATCACTTGCGCCGCGTTTTGAACGACGACCGCGACGACGTCTTCGGCGTTTATTACGACCGTCAGTTTTTTCTTCATCAACCTTCTCATCGCTTGGACCATTATCATCTTTTGAGGTCTGTTGAGCAGATTGCTGAGATGGTTGTTGGTTGTTTTGTTGTTTGTTCTGCCTATTGTTTTGTTGCTTGTTACGCGATTGACCATTTGATGGCGTTGACTGAGCTTTTTTGCCACTCACCGGTGCCGCACCATTACGCGAAATCTCACAATCAGATCCTGAAATTGTATCAGAAGGATCAATAAAGATTCTGATGCCATAGGCCTGTTCAATCGCAACCAAGTGATCGCGCTTTTCATTGAGAATGAAACACGCCACCTCACGATGGCTGCTAACTCGTAAGTTTTCAGGTTTTCGATTGATTAAATGATCTTCAATATCACGCAAAACAGAAAGTGCACTTGAAGACAATGAACGGATAAGTCCTGTGCCTTCACAATGTGGGCACGGCTGCGTTGTGCCTTCAAGCATAGACTGGCGCATACGCTGACGAGACATTTCCATCAAGCCAAAGTGAGAAATGCGTCCAACCTGAATACGGGCGCGGTCTGCTTTCAACGCATCTTTGAGTTTGCGTTCAACAGCGCGGTTATTTCGGCGCTCTTCCATGTCGATAAAATCGATGACCACAAGGCCTGCCAAATCGCGCAAGCGCAATTGACGTGCGATTTCAACCGATGCTTCAAGGTTGGTATTTAGAGCCGTATTCTCAATTGAATGTTCGCGCGTTGATTTACCAGAGTTAATATCA
>JAMOMM010000465.1 GCA_027067085.1 Hyphomicrobiales bacterium | reverse complement strand
TATGTTGAAATAGCACCCGGTGCTGTCGATCAGTTTCTTGAAGCTGTTGGGCCAAGCCGTAAGGTAGAGAAATCTGTAAGCTTGAAAAAGCTTGATGAAAAGCCAAAGTTCTCTTCATCTGGCGGCTCTGGTCCTCGTGGTGGGCCGCGTGGTGGTTCTCGCGGTGGTGATCGAGGCGGCCCGCGTGGTGATTCTCGTGGTGGCCCGCGTGGTGGCGACAGAGGTGGAGATCGCGGTGGAGATCGCGGTGGCAGAGGCCGCAATGACCGTGATCGCGGCGATAGAGGCGACCGTGAACGCAGTGACAGAGGTGGTCGCGGTGGCAGAGATAGCGGCCGAGACGGTGCCAGAGATGGTGGGAGAGATGCAGGAAGAGGACGCGACTTTTCTGATCGTAAAGATCGTGGCCGTAATCGTGATTTTGAGAAGCCTGCGAGAGCCGAGCGTTCAGATAAGCCCAAAAGGGAAAGCCGTGATGGCTCATCGTCTGACTATAAACGTGATGACCGCAAGTTGTTTGAAAAGCGCGATAAAAAAGGTTTTGAAGGTTTAGTTCGAGATACTAAAAAGGGTAAGCCTGCGTTTGATGATAAGCCCCGCAAAAGCGAAGGACGCAAACGTAACGCTGATACGGATGGACAACCTGGTGATCGCCCTGTGTTTAAAAAGCGCGATGGTAAACCTGGCGGTAAACCTGATCGTAAAGGTAAAGGTGGTAAACCGTACAAAGGTGATAAGTCAGATCGTAATGGTTCTAAAGATGGTGATGCAAAAGGTGGTGAACCTAAAGGACGTAAAACTCTAAAAGCTAAGCCTGGCACGCGTATTAAAAATATTAAAAAGCGGCGCTAAAATAGAAATCCGCTATTTATGCCAATGTAGGGCGTGAAGTCTTTGCCTTTTAGTGAAAACTGCACGCCTGCCTCGGCACCTAAATAAAGCTGTTTGTTTGACCAAAGTTTAAATTGGTAATCGCTGGCGAAAACACCAATGCGGGTAGATCTATAGCCTTTGCCGCCAAACAAGGCGACATCTGCACCAATTTTCCAATTTGTTGGCATTTTGTAATAGGGCTTTGCTTGGCCCCAATATTGGTTAAAACCTTGGGCGAAACTTGCGTTGGCCATGAGACCAAGATTCTGGTTGAATTTATACTCGCCATCTAAGGTGGCAGAAAAACCGATGCGACTTTTCGTGAGGTTGGAGCCTGGATCTGAGGGCGTTAAAAGATGGTCTTTCCAAACAATGCCGCCATAAAGGGCGATGCGACCAATTTCATTGGCAAATTGCCAACCTGCTTGGGCCTCAATGCTAAATCCAATGGCGCTTATTGTTGCCGTTGTTGGGCCAGGCAATGTTGTCCTATATGAAAAGCGGTCGGCTTTATTCCACAAGCGAAGAATTGGTCCTGTTTGCGACAAGCCAGCCATTGGCGCATAAATTAGCCCTTGATAAGAATTAAGAGCCTTGGGACCGCCGCCAATACCGACAATTACATATCCCTGACCTTTGGTTGGTTCGGAAGCTGCTAAGGCTGTGGACCCAGCCTGTGATGACGAAGGAAATAACGACATTACGGCAAGTAAAATCGAAGCTCGAAAAGTGCGAGTTGTTTTGGTGTGTCGGTACACCTGTAAATTGTAGGCTGTGTTTAGTGCCCATCCCATTTATTCTCTCCCCAGAGATACTTACCCTATTGTGCACTATAATTTATTCTGTGCAAGGAAGTTTTTATGGTTTTCCAATTTGCCGCAGGGAGTAAGAGGTGTCGCAGAATTGTGCGCGTTTTGTAAGGTTTGTTACAAACTGAAACACCAATTGACTTTATGTCTTGCAAGGTCGGTGCTACCTAGCATTCATGGGCATTTTGATGGGGATTTTGTGCGAGAAAGTTTTCTCGTTGATGTGGATTCGCCAAAATTTGGTGTTTAAAAACAAAAGGTTATTTACGTGACTCAAGCAGAACAAAAAGAATTAAAAAAAACACCGCGCTGGACTTCAGGTATGAACCAAATTGCTGGTGAGTTTTCTACTCTTACTGACGGCTTAGATTACGCAGCCCATGGTGACACAGGGTTGAACTTTTATGCGCCGCGTGGCGCTCTTGAACATGTTTTACCATATCGTGATTTGCGTGAGAAGGCCCGTTCAACCGGCCGTAAATTATTAAGAGCTGGATTGCGCGGTGGTGAACGTGTTGCCATTGTTGCAGAAACTGGCCCTGACTTTGTTATTACCTTTTTTGCCTGCCAATATGCGGGCCTTATTCCTTGTCCTGTTCCTTATGCAATGAATATGGGCGGGCATGATGCTTATGTGTTGCGTATTGAAGGTATGTTAAATGCTGCTGATGCCTCGGCCGTTATTGGGCCTGATTTGTCTAAAGAAGCGATTAGTGAGGCGGCAGCGCGCACCAATACACGGATGGTTCTAACTCACACTTCTTTGCAAGAGCTTGATGAAGATGGAGAATTGGCACCGTTCAACAGTGATGATGTTGCCTATATTCAATATTCATCGGGTTCTACTTCTGCCCCTAAAGGTGTGTTGATTTCGCAAAAAGCAGCGACAACCAATACGCGAATGATTTTGCAACATGGTCTTAAAGTTACAACGGACGATCGCGCGTTTTCGTGGTTGCCGCTTTATCACGATATGGGTTTGGTCGGGTTTTTGTTATCGCCTATGATGGCGCAAACAACTGTTGATTATTTGGCGACACCAGCGTTTGCACGGCGGCCAGCCCTTTGGTTGAAATTGATGTCTGATAACCGCTCGACAGTTTGCTATGCACCTTCATTTGGTTATGATTTGGCATCGCGACGGGTGAGCGCAGCGGCAAGCGATCTTGATTTGTCGAGCTGGCGAATTGCAGGCATTGGCGGTGATATGGTTCGCCCTGATGTTTTGCATAATTTCATTGAGCGGTTAGGTGTTGCTGGGTTTAAATCAACAGCATTCAACCCAAGCTATGGCATGGCTGAATCAACATTGGCTGTCACTTTTGCACCGCTTGAAGATGAAATAATTATTGATGTTATTGATCGTGCTCAAATGAAAGAGACGGGCAAAGCTCACGCCGCAAGTGAAATTGATAAGCGAAACGCCCCTGAAAAAGTGCGTTCATTTGTGGCTTGTGGCCTGTCTATGCCAGACCATGAAATTGTGGTTCGTGATGATGCGGGCACAATTCTTGCTGACCGCGAAATTGGCCATGTGTTGATTAAAGGGCCAAGCTTGATGACGGGCTATTATCTCAATGATAACGCAACAAACGAAATCATGGGTGATGATGGCTTTATGGATACGGGTGATATGGGCTATATGCTCAATGGTCAAATCGTTTTGACTGGCCGTGCCAAAGATTTAATTTTGCATAATGGGCGCAATATTTGGCCACAAGATCTTGAATGGGCAGCTGAGCAACTTAGCGATCTTAAAGATGGTGATGTGGCTGCATTTGGTATTGAAGATGAAGTGGGTGAAGAGCATGTAACTGTTCTTGTTCAGTGCCGATTTGCAGACCCTGCGCGCCGCGAACATGTTCGCCATGAAGTGAGCATGTTGGTGCATCGCGCAGCTGGCGTGGAATGCAATATTGTGTTGGTACCAACACGCAGCCTGCCATTTACTTCATCAGGTAAACTTTCACGGGCTGGAGCAAAAGAAAAGTTCTTGTCAGGTGAAATTGCGCCTCTTGAAATGGATACTCCACACCTTGTCGCTGTTGGCTAAACCCAAACTGATTGGCATCACGGGTGCTACTGGGTTTGTTGGGCAACATCTTGTGCGCGCTCTAAGTCAAGCTGGGCACGAGGTTAGGGTGTTGGTGCGTGATCGCTCAAAAGCAAATTTTGGTACTTTGAACATCGATATGGTGCAAGGTGATCTCAATGATGAAGCCGCATTGAATGATTTATGCGCCCAAGCAAATTGTATTATTCATGTTGCGGGGGCAATTGCAGGTTTAAAGCGCCAAGACTTTTTTGATGTAAATGAAACAGGCACTAAGAACGTTGCACAAGCAGCGAAACGGGCTGGTGTTGAGCGGTTTGTGCATGTCTCTTCATTGGCCGCTCGTGAACCGCAATTGTCCCATTACGCAGCTAGTAAAAGTGCTGGAGAAGACATTGTTAAAAGCATTATTGCTAAAGAATGTTTGGTTGTTGTGCGACCTTGCGCCGTCTATGGGGCGGGCGATAAGGCGACATTGCCATTGATAAAAGCGCTTACGCAACGCGTGGTTATTTTGCCAGGGACGATGCAGCAGAAAATCTCGTGGGTGAATGTTAAAGATCTTGTTGCGGGGCTGGTTTGTTTGGCCCAAAATGAGGTTATCCCAGATGGTGTTGTGGAAATTTCAGACGGTAAAGATGGTGGTTATTTATGGCGAGAAATGACAACGTTGGCGGGGCAGGCCCAGAGCCGAAAAGTGAAGTTGGTTTTGCTGCCTGCGTTTGTGGTTAAAATCGCAGCTGTTTTTGCTGATCTGTGGGCAAATTTCCGACAAAAACCAGATGTATTTTCTCGCGCGAAAGTCAATGAGATTTACTTTAATGATTGGGCGGCTCAACCTTGTGAAATCAAAGGTTGGTCACCACAAATTGGGTTTGAGCAGGGTTTTGCTGAAACTCTTTTGTGGTATCAGCAAAACGGATGGTTGCCGCCAAGCAAACAGAGCGCTACAAGGCATACAGAATAGGGTCTAAACCCTTGAAGATTATAGGCTTGAAGACTTAGGAATGGAGTATCGGTAAGATGAGCACATCAGATAAAGAAATTTTTGATAAACTCTCAGGGTTATTGCAAAAGTTTAATACCAAAAATATTGAATTGACTGAAACGACTGACATTTCGACGGATTTGAATATCGATTCTGTTGCTGTGATGGATTTTATTATGGAAGTTGAAGATGCTTATGACATCGACATTCCTCTTAACGTCCTTTCAGATACGCGCACCATGAAAGACTTGGTTAAAGTTGTTCAAAGCGAAATCGGCTAAGCTGCCGACCTTTAAGATTTAAGATCAAAGATTAAAAATAAGAGACAAAATATGACTGACCTGTTAGATAAATTTGGCCCTCATATGGAACGCTATGAAGCGATGATGGAGGTGGGCACGGATGCGCTGGGTCTGGTCAATGAAAAGATTTTGTCGCCAACACGCGGCATCATTAATGGCAAGGAAACAATTTTAGCGGGCACTAATAACTACATGGGTGTGACGCTTGATAAAACCTGTATTGAAGCAGGCAAGAAGGCGCTTGATGATTTTGGCACGGGCACAACAGGGTCACGTATTGCCAATGGTACTTATGGTTTGCATAGGGAACTCGAAAGTGAGATCGCATCGTTTTTAGATAAAAAGCATGCGATTGTTTTCTCAACGGGCTATGTGGCGAATCTGGGCATGATTGCAGGTGTTGCTGGCCCAAAAGATACGATCTATCTTGATGCGGATTCTCATTCTTCTATTTATGATGGCTGTACATTATCAGGGGCGCGGTTGGTTCGTTTTCGCCATAATGATGCAAATGATTTGGCTAAGCGTTTGGCACGATCTAAAGGCGAAGAGGGTGGCCGCCTTGTGGTGCTTGAGGGCATATATTCGATGTTTGGCGATCGTGCGCCAATGGATGATTTTATTGCCGTCAAAAAAGAATTTGGCTTTCAATTGATGATGGATGAGGCCCATTCATTTGGCGTGCTTGGGCCAAATGGGCGTGGCCTTGCTGAAGAAGCTGGCGTTTATGACCATGCTGATTTTGTTGTTGGTACTTTTTCAAAAGCGCTTGGCGCGATTGGCGGGTTTGGTGCTGGCGATCATCCGTTTTTTGATGCCATCCGTTATCACTCACGTCCTTATATGTTTACAGCATCGCCATCGCCAGCCAGTGTGGCAACGGCGATTGAAGCTGTGAAGCTTTTGAAGCGCGAACCAGAGAGGCGTGAGCGCCTGCGCGAAAATTCGACACGGTTGTTTGACGGCTTTAAGGCGTTGGGCTTGGATTTAGCGTGTGACGTGGTTAGTCCTGTCATTGCGGTTAAGTGCAAAGACGAGCCATCAACTATTGCCATGTGGAATGCACTGTTGGATGCTGGTGTTTACGTCAATATTGCTTTGCCACCTGGCACACCAATTAACACATGTTTGCTGCGTTGTTCAGTTTCAGCGGCTCACAGCTTTGATGACATTGACCAGATTATTGATTTGTTTGGCCGTGTTGTTGCAGGTGGTCATGGTTTGGATCAGCAGGGCTAACGAGGTGCGATGACGCGCTTTTGGCTCAAAACCTTCCATCGTCATCTTCGGACTTGATCCGAAGATCCAGTATGGTTGCTAGAGCGTTTCATGTTTTGTTTGAATTACAAACACTGCATGAAACGCAAGATTATCAATACCTTAAGCTGGTCGGTCTGGTTCAATTTAAACCAGACCGACTCTAATAAGTGCAATGGTAACGTGAAAACGATTATAAAATGACGTGCAAGTGAATTTAACTTGGCGTGTTGTGTTTTCGTCTCTGGATCTTCGGATCAAGTCCGAAGATGACGATGGAGAGGTTGGGACTTAGCTACAACTTCAAGCATGTCGCGTTTTCGAGTACTGTAAAAAACTAGCGTAAAAAGTATAGTGTTACTGTAACCGTTACCATTGAAAGCAAGGTTGAAACCACCACGGCGCTGGATGCGCGCTCCTGCCATGTGTTGTATTGCTGGGCCAGGATAAACACGTTGGTTGCAGCGGGCAAAGCGGCGATGATGATCGCGGTTTTGGTGAATATGGGATCAAATGGACCAAAGATTTCAAGCGCAATGTAAATCAACGCGGGATGCAGTATTAGCTTTGCAGGCACCAGCCACGACAATTCA
>JAMOMM010000464.1 GCA_027067085.1 Hyphomicrobiales bacterium | reverse complement strand
ATAATTGGCACGCCGCCAGCCATGCGAATAATGCCTTCATATGCGACCCAATATGGAGCCAAAAGAATAACCTCATCACCTGCATCGACTGTCGCGTATATGGCATTTGTTAGTGCTTGTTTTGCGCCGTTGGAAACCACAATATCGGTTGCTTGATAATTCAAATTATTTTCACGTTGTAATTTATCGGCAAGGGCTTGGCGCAATTGCGGCATGCCGGGCATGGGTGAATAATGGGTGAAGCCATCTTTGATGGCCTTGGTTGCTGCTTCTTGGATGTGTTGTGGTGTATCAAAATCAGGCTCGCCCAGTGTGAGCGAAATAACATCGTGCCCTTGGGCTTTTAGTTCACGGGCTTTTTGGGCCATGCGAATGATGGCTGCTTCTTCAACAGCGCTGGTTGATTTTGACAATATGTTTTGCGGATTGAAGTTTGTCATAGTACGGTCTCAAAATGATGGTGATTGGGCTTTGACTGATTCCAGATATACATTTTAAGGCGGGGATACCACAAATGAAAGTGAAAGCAACGGTGTTTATTGCACTGGCTCTATTGGTTGTGGGGTGTTCGCAAAACAAGCCACGGGTGGTTTCATCGCCTTATGCGAGTGGAAAAACACAAACCGAACCTGTTTTTTATAATGGCAAGCACTATCGCCTTAAATTTCGTTATATTGCAACGCGTGATGCCTATGATGTCAATATCATTGGTAAGGGCGGGCGCAGTTTAGGCGCAAAGCCAGGCGATCAGGTTATTGTGAGTGATGTTGTGACTTCTGCTATTCGCCATTTTGGTTGTGCTCGTGGTCAAAAGGCCCGAATTCTTGCGGGAACGGCTCGCCATTCGGGTGGAAGTTGGAATATGTCGGCACAATGTGGCCCTAAATAGAGACTAAAACAATGAGCTTTAGCGAAAAACTGATTACCGCGTACTTTTCAAAAACTGTTAAAACAGGGAAAATCCGTGTCACTTTTGCTTTTGGCCGTCAAGAAACCTATGGCGATGGCAGTGAAGATTTGATTGCTGTGCGATTTGCTAACAATAAAATGCAGCGCCAACTGATCCTTAATCCAGACCTAAAAATTGGTGAAGGTTATATGGATGGTGACCTTGTGATCGAGAAGGGCAATATTTTTGATTTCCTTTCTCTTATGGCTCGCAATGGCAACCGTAAGCATTCTTTGGCCCGCTTCCGAGGTGGCGTTTTTGCATTTCCGCTTGATGATTTTCCAACTTATTCTTGCTAAACACCAAGATATGGTGCCTTACACGCGTGATTATATTCAGCAGGAAACCGAGCGTTTGCGCGCATTGGAAGAAACTCAAATGAGCGTTGATAATATTGATTTAGATCGTATTTTAAAGCGCTGATAAAAAAGCAAAATTTAGATATTAAACAGGCCAAAAAAATACGCGAACACCAAAAGGCAATTCGCGTATTGAAGGTGTATGTTGTGCATTACATCATTTCAGTTGATATAATGCTGCTTGATTCTTAGAGTTGTTCATGTCTTCATTGACCTAGAACGACCTATTTAAGTGACAGAAACTACGGCGTTTCATGTCCTGTTTGTGATTCAAACAAAACATGAAACGCTCTAATCAACGATAATGGCTTCACAGTTTGCTTTTTTCAAAATGTCGCGTGCGGTGCAACCACTAAAGAAACTGGCAATCATGCCTTTGTTGCAATTGCCAACAACAATGGTGTCAACGGTTTCTTTTGATGCAACATCAAGGATTGTTTTGGTGATTTCGCCGCGTTGAATAACCGTTTCAATTCTCGCTCCAGCACCAGCTGATTTTGCAATTGTTACGGCGCGCTCAAGCACATCTGTGCCGTATTGCTTACAAAGCTTTTCGCGTGCTTGCATGTATTCTGAAATAGATTTGACACCATCACTGTCTGCAACGCTAAAACTAGGCAATTCTTTGCCCGTTACTAGGTTTCTAAATTTGCGACCATAGTTGTCTTCAGCAAATTTCAATTGATTTTTGCTTGGAGTGTCTTGGCTGCACGCATAAAGAATGACCAAATCACTGTTCTTCTCTTTAGCAATTTTAACGGCTGATTTCAGCGTTTTTTCCGAGTGTTCTGCGCCATCGATAGCGACCAAAATTTTATTCATTGTTACCTCATTTGCCCCAGTAGTGCTTATTTTGATTCGAATGTTCTTTTTGCAAAGAATCTATATTAGTAATATCTAATATAAATATGTCAGCAATTCGACAATTCAAGCTATGATGCTGGTCAAATTTGGCACATGTGGCGTATGTGACGCAGACGGGCTATAAGGAAAAAATAGTAAATTTCCTTGTGTTTAGGTTTTGAAGGGGAGAAAAATGAAAATTTTAAAGTGGGTCATCATGGTCTTTGTTGGGCTGTTTGCAGTTGTGTTTGTTGGGGCGTATTTTTTGCCCTCAACGGTTTCACTATCGCGAGAAGTGGTTATCGCTGCGCCAGCATCAAAAATATTTCCGCATATCAATGATCTTAAAAAAAATCAGGTGTGGTCGCCTTGGGCACAAATGGACCCTGATATGAAACTTGTATTTTCTGGACCTGCAAATGGTGTTGGCCAAAAAAACACGTGGCACAGTGAAAACTCTAGTGTTGGAACTGGTAGCCAAGAAATTACCGCAAGCACGTTAAACAATCATGTGACCACAAAGTTAAATTTTGGCGAGATGGGAACAGCAACGTCGGCGTGGGATTTAAAAAAGCAGGGCAGTAACACCAAAGTAATATGGTCCTTTGAAACTGATTTGGGCAATAACCCTGTGATGCGGTGGATGGGATTGCGGTTTGATAGTATGATTGGCTCTGATTATGAGGCTGGTTTGGCAAAGCTTAAAACCATTGTTGAGGCTGAAAAGTAAGTCGGGCTGTACTGCTTGATGTGATTGGCTGATGATGTTGGTTGATAAGGTGACAAAGGCTTTGTAAGGTTACTTTATGCCTTATCAAAAAATATTCACCGCCATGGCCGATCCAACACGGCGCGAGGTGTTGGAAAAACTCAAAGGCCAACCGCGCACGGTGGCAGATTTGGCCGCCGACATGCCCGTTAGCCGTCCCGCTGTTTCTCAGCACTTGAAGGTGCTGCAAGAAGCTGGTTTGGTGGAAGTGAGGGCGCAGGGTACACGGCGCTATTACTCCTTGCGGCGTGAAGGTATAGAACTCATGCGCGAGTATCTTGATGGTTTCTGGGAAGATGTTATGGCCAACTATGCCGCGAACATTTTGAAGCGGCGGTGAGACGGTAGTTGCAATGCAAACCATCGTCACTCCAGCGAAAGCTGGAATCCATTAACCTGCTATGTGGCTGCCATGGTGTTTGTTTTGGGTGTCAATTTTTGCTGGTATGGCGAACTTAGAGAGGCCTTACACCGCGATCATACTTGCCTCAACCCACGCAACATACCCTTATTCTCGTGCTCGTCACGGAGAACCATTGCTCCCAATTTTCCGCAGTCTGTTAGTTATCGAAGAATACTGAAACCATGGATTCCCGTGACAAGCACGAGAATGAGGGGGAGGAGGTGTGTGTGGGAAGCACAAGTGCGCTTAATCTAATGCTGCCAGTTTTTTAGCAACGCGGGCGCGGGACTTTGTGACGATGCCGTGGTGATATGGCATATGAACGGGGTCGAAAATTTCAAGTGAATTATCAAAATGTATGAGTGCTTTTTGCCAGCTATTTTGAGCTGTTTTATCCGCAAGTACGGCTTCAGTCTCAAATGCCAATCCTAAACACTCTTGAGTCATAGCCCATTTCATTGGCTGGTCGACCTTCGTACGTACAGTAAGGGCCTCTTGAAAAGCGACCATGGCTTGTTCGAGTAATCCCTTTCCTGCTCTACTTTTTACATGTTTGGCTTGTTCGAAAAGAGTATTGGCTAGATTATGCAGGATCATGGCCCAGTTAACAGGATAATCGACTTTGGTAAATATAGTGAGGGCTTCCTTGTAGGCCATGATAGCTTGTTGGAGCAATTTTATTACCTCTTTTGTTTCCGCCGCTTGCTTAGAATGGTAAGAAAAGGAATTGCCAAGGTTGTTTTTTGTCCTTGCCCAACTAACAGGGTGTTCATTTTTTGTGTGGATGGGGAGAGTGGATTGAAATGCGTTTATAGCTTTGTCTATCAACTCTACCCTTAGTTTCCCATCTACCTCTTCAGCTTGGTTTGCAAATGCAATAGCGAGATTGTTTTGTGTCATGGCCCATTCCTCGGGGCGACTGGTGTTGTTGAGGACAGCGAGGGATTCTTGATAAGCAGTGATAGCTTTGGCTAGTAGATTGACTTTTAGTTTTCCAGCTAATTGTGTGGATTCATCAGAATACGCCGTGCCAAGATTATTTTGTGTCATCGCCCACTCAAAAAGGTCAGCGAATTTTGCGTAGATAGTCAGTGCCTTTTTGTAGGATATAGTAGCTTGTTCGAATAATTTTTCTCCCTCTTTTCCTCCTACCCGTGTGGCTTGATTTTGTAAAAAAACTGCAAGTTCGTTTTGTGCCGCGGCGACTTTGAGTGGATCTGTACTAGCATGATCGTGCGCAATCTCAGCCCTTTTAAGGTCTATCGCGCGGCTAAGTCCAGTTCGGCCATATCGTAAGCCGTGTTCATAGAGCGCTGATGAAGCTACACGCAAAGCTTGGACATCTTCGTCGGTATCGAATGGGCTGAAAAAGTTGGCGGCCTGTGTGAAGAATTTGGCGGCTTTGTCGGCGTCGCCTTTGAACAGGGCGATTTGGGCACGCTCTGTGCGGAGCTTGGCTTGTTTGCGGACTTCGACAAGGGTTTTGTGTTCGAGTTGAATGTCTTCAGCATCGGCAAGCAGATCATCGGCTTTATCAAAATCACCAGCTTCCATGGCCGCAGCAATGGCGGCGGCAATATTGCTGAGGCGTTCATCTTGTTGAGTGAGTTGTTTTAGGCGTTTTTCAAGCTCTTTAAAATCGGTGGCCTTTTGCTTTAAATAGGCACTGAGTTCTGCCGCTGGAGCATCTGGATTATCATGGCCAAAACGCAGAGCAAGGTTTTCGAGCAGCACTTTTGGCAGATCAACCCCAACCTTTGCATTTTCGGGGATGGGTTGGGGAGGTGGCGTGGTTGGTGTTTTATAGCAAGCATCCACTTCTTCTTGTGGAATAGTTAGATAATCGCGTAAGGCATCAATGGTTTTTGCGTGGGGTTTAGCAACTCGGCCGTTTTCAATTTCTGATATGCGTGATCTTTTGGCTTCATCGCCCAATGCTTCGGCGGCTAATTCTTTTGAACTCAAGCCTTGGGCATCGCGGTAGCGTTTTACTAACTGCCCAAAACGTACCCCAAAGCTCATTTCCACACTTTTCCGTAACTTAGCGTTTCAAAACACAATTTGACGGATTTTCCGTGCCGCCGAATTTTCCAGTTCAAGGCTAAACAATAGAAGTTGATTAATCAACAGTCACAGGCCTGTGATCCAACTTTTCTTGAAGGAAGATTACAATGATTAAATTATTACACGTACTTGTTTATGCTGCACTGTCTGCCAATTATCTTGGCGCGGCGTTGGGTTTTGATAAATCTATGGTGAGCATCACCACGGCGGCGCTTTATATGCTGTTGGCAAGTGATGAATGGCGTAAGCGGTAAGGGCGGGAATAAAACTCGCTGGAATAATAGAAAGGGCGCTTGTGGGTGCCCTTTCTTATTTGTCGTTGTGTTACTTGCAGTGGATGCGATTTAGGTTTCGGACTTTTTTGTTTAAGGCTTCGTATAATTTGCGAAACTGTGGAGAAGGGGCTACTTTTGTTCGCATGGCCTCGCGGAGTTTATCAGCGTTTGGCAAGTCCTTGATCTGGCGTGACTTTGCAATGGCCTCCACTAAGGCGGCATATTCGGGGCTTAGTTTCGATAAGGTTTCATCGTCTTGTGGATGAGGAATGAGCCAGCGCCGAAGCCGTTCACTTACCTCAACTTTTGCAGGGTTATGGGTTAGCAAAAGTTCGACGGCCAACTTTTGGCGGTTTATCAACATGATTTGATTCTTCAAGTAGATAACGGCCGTGCTTTTTGCCTCTGGCACGGCGTTAATGGCAAGATCAGTCATGTTCTTTTGAAAGGTTTCTTTGGCCTTTGAATAGGCTGAATACTTTTCAATATTGCATTGTTCGACATCACCTGCTGTTGCTGTACTGGTGAAAATCACAAGAGCGATCAATAGTGCAATTGGCCTCATTGCTTTGTTGTCCTACTTCAACTTATCCCAACCTTTTGAAACCGCAAATCTGTCGCCGTGCTTTTTCTGCAAGGCTTCAAGTTTTGTCACGATGTCGTCTACGCCGCGAGTTTGGGCGTATTTTATCGGGCCACCAGTGAAGGGGGCAAAGCCAGTGCCAAAGATCATACCAGCGTCGGCGGCATCAATATTATCGATGAGGTCTTCGTCCATGCAATCGGCAACGGCGTTGAGCAATGGCAGCACCAAGCGATCGGCCAAACCTTCGGGAATTTTGTCGTCATCGCCCAGTTTGGCTTTTTGCGGTTTGCCTTTGACCCATTTGTAAATGCCTTGGCCAGTTTTTTTGCCAAGCTTTTTATCAGCCACAAGTTTTTCGAGCCAATCTGGGATGTCTGGCATTTCTCGCGGTAAACCCTCTTTGAGGACTTTGGCGACATGTAAGCCAACGTCTAGGCCAACGGTGTCGGCCAGTTCAATCGGACCCATTGGCATGCCAAAGTCAAGCATGGCTTTGTCGATGATTTCAGGTTTTACACCTTCAGAATAGGCCGCAAACGCTTCTGACATATATGGGGTCAATGAGCGATTAACGAGGAAGCCCGGTGCAGATTTTACGGGTAAAGGCAACTTGTCGATGGCGGCAACGAATGCCAGTACGCGGTCTTGCACATGGCGG
>JAMOMM010000463.1 GCA_027067085.1 Hyphomicrobiales bacterium | reverse complement strand
ACCGATGTTAAAACTGGCAAACGCTTTCAGGCATTTAAAGCCTCGTTCAAAAAACAATAGTCTCTCTTCCAACGACTTTTACGCCAGTTTTCCTTCATCATCGCCCTTGTGGTGGTGATCCATGGTTCTATATTTTCGTCTGGCATGGATTATCGAGACAGGCCCGATAATGAGGAAGAGGGGGTGTCTTTATCTCTAGAGCGTTTCATGTTTTGTTTGAATCACAAACAGGACATGAAACGCCGTAATTTCAATCACTTAAATAGGTCGTTCTGGGTCAATGAAAACATGAACGACTCTCGAGACCCTAAGGCGTTAAAACCACACGGCCGACGACCTTACCCGCGCGCAAATCGTCTAATGCTTGATTGGCTTCTTCAAGTGGGCGCGTTTGTACGGGGATAGGGGCAATTTTTCCCTTGCGAACCAAGTCTAACAATTCGCGCGCATCATTGAGTGAAGCTACGAACACACCATGAATTGAAAAGGGCTTGAGCGCAAACATTGGGATAGGGGTGGTAAACTTGCCTCCCAAAAGCCCTGCGACAACAATCAAACCTGCTTTGCCAACAATGGATTGGGCAAACTTTAGCGAAGCTTCTGCGCCAACAAAATCAATCGCTGCATCACATGCCCCGCATGATTTGAAAACGTCTTTACGAGCGCCCGCATCACTTGGATCAAAAACAAAGTCAGCACCAGCTTGCCTTGCTGCCTCGCGTTTTTCTTCCGAAATATCAGCGACAGCAATTGGCCCGCCATGGAGTGCTTTGGCCAATTGTAAACCCATCATACCGACACCGCCCGCACCGACGATCATTAATGGTCCAGATCGCACATTGCTCAAGGCCTTTTTAAGCGCACCATAGGCCGTGATACCAGAGCACATTAAACTGCCCGCAATTTTGCGATCAATGCCAGAAATATCAAGAATATATCGCGGGTGAGGGACCAACACATGGCTGGCATAACCGCCGTCAACAGTGATGCCTAAATGATGGGTGGTGTTGCATAAATGCTCATCACCCTCAACACAGCGCTCGCATTCCCCACAGCCAATCCAAGGATAAACCGCGCATGCATCACCAATAGTTACACCGCCAGCATCTGGCCCCGTTGCAATAATATCACCCGCAATTTCATGGCCAAGCGTAAAGGGTAGTTCGCGACCAGCCGTCACATCAAGTTTTCGATCATCACCCAAGTCAAAATAACCATCAATCATATGCAGGTCAGAATGGCAAACTCCACAATGAGAAATCTCCACAAGAACTTGCGTGCCCGTTGGCGTTGGCGTTTCGGCTTGGGTGGCTTCAAGTGCACCACCATAAGAAGTCATTGATTGGCGTTTCATGAGTTCAGTCCTATCGTTTATTTTCGAATATGATCCCACTGTTTAAGCTCAAAGGCAATGGACTGTTTAATCAGTTCGCGCCAAACATTTTCTGCAATAGTGGTACAAAGGTTTTGTTCATGGGCGCGTGCTTTTACTTTGCTCACAACATCTTCAATCCGTGCTTTATCATAAACCTGATCCCGATTAACTTTAATCCTTGCGGCCGCTGACATATATGTTTGACGGGTTGCAAGTAAAGCAACGAGTTGGCTGTCAAGTTCATCAACGCCTGCGCGCACCTCTTGCATGGTGGTGCAATCTTTTGCTGCCTTAATCACTATTTATTTCGGCTTTCATAAAGTTTGGCTAAGGCACAAAAATCTTCAATACCAAGTTGTTCTGCCCGCCACGTTTGGTCAATACCTGCCGCCTCTAATGTCGCTGCCGTGTTGGGCAAGGTGCCTTTTAAACTGGCTCGAAGCATTTTACGGCGTTGGCCAAATGCGGCTTGGGTAATGTTTTCAAGCGCACGGATGTTACAATCAAATTTGGGTGTTTGGTGCGGTGTCAGGTGCACGATGGATGATGTTACTTTTGGCGGCGGGGTAAAGGCTTGTCGTGGTACGTCAAAAGCCTTGTATGCATCGGCGCGCCATTGAGACAAAATAGACAATCGCCCATACGTTTTTGAACCTGACGGGGCAACAATGCGTTCTGCCACTTCTTTTTGAAACATCAACGTCAGCGAGGAATAAAACGGCGGCCAATCTTTTGCCGTTAGCCAGCCAACCAACAATGCGGTCGCAATATTATAAGGTAAATTGGCAACGATTTTAGTTGGGCCATCTGCCAGCGCATGCCAGTCCATTTCTAAAGCATCACCGCTAATGACCTCTAAACGGTTTGGGTAGGCAGCAGAAATATCTGCCAGTGCTGGTAACACCCGTTCGTCCCGCTCAATCGCGATAACTTTCTTTGCCCCTTCCATCAACAACCCACGGGTCAACCCGCCAGGACCGGGACCAACTTCGATTATTGTGTGGTTGCTTAAATCACCTGCTGCACGAGCGATTTTAGATGTTAGATTTAGGTCCAATAAAAAGTTTTGCCCAAGGTTCTTTTTGGCCGATAAATGATATTGTGCAATTACTTCACGTAAGGGAGGGAGCCCATCATCGCTACTCATTTTTGGTTGCTTTCGCTGTTGTCTTTCGTGCGCGCGGCATTCGTTGCCATTTGACCTGCTTGGGTTAAGGCAGCAATTAAACTGGATGGGTTTGCCGTGCCTTTTCCCGCTAATGCCAACGCCGTGCCATGGTCAGGTGAAGTGCGAATGAACGGTAAGCCAAGTGTGGTGTTTACCCCGTCATGAAACCCTAAGGTTTTGACAGGGATAAGGGCTTGGTCGTGATACATGCACATGATGATGTCAAAGTTAACACGCGCTTCTTCGTGAAATAATGTATCGGCAGGAAGCGGTCCAGTGACATCATAGCCCTCATCTTTGAGGGTTTGAATGGCGGGGGAAATATACTCAATTTCCTCTGTTCCCATTGAGCCGCCTTCGCCCGCATGTGGGTTCAGCCCTGTAATGCCTATGCGCGGCTTAGAAAGTCCAAACCATTGGCTCAAACCACCCGCGCTAATGCGTGTTTGATCTTCAATCAGTTCTTTGCTTAGTGCTTCTGGCACGTCTTTAATCGCGATATGAACACTAATTGGAACAGTGCGCAGCCCCATAGATGATAGCATCATTACCGATGTATTTTTGTACCCAGCTTTACCCGCCAGATCAGCCAAAAAGTCGGTGTGGCCTTGGTGCGCAAACCCAGCATCATAAAGACTTTCTTTTTGAATAGGGTTTGTCACCATGCCGTCAATTTCGCCGCTCAACGCAAAGGCAACAGCCTTTTCAATCGATGCAATAACAGAGCGAGCGTTAGTACTGTCGGCAACACCAGTTTTTACGGGTGAAACCAGTGGCATATGCATAACGGGCAGGGAAGTTTTGAAAGCTTTGGCAGCTTGGTCTGGTGATGTAATACGGGCGATTTTTACTTCGCCTGAAACCTGTGAAAAATAATCAGCATCACCAATGACGAAAAATGTTAGCTCGCCTGACGAAGAGAATTTTTTCCACGCCGCAATGGTGATTTCACCTGCAATGCCGCCTGGCTCGCCCATTGTTAAAGCTAAAAGAGGATTGGCCATAAGGTTTAAGACCGAACTGATTGAACTTTGTAATCAATAAATGCTTTGCGGCGCAAATCCCGTAACACACGTTCGGCCGCTGTTTCGAAAGTTTCCGCTCGCAACATACTTTTAACCTGTGCGCGTGAAGCTTTTGGTGGCTCAATGCGTTTCGTGCCGCAAAAGCCAATCATCTGAATGCCGCCAGCCGCGCGCATTGGGCCAAGCAATTTACGCTGCCCTGCAGAGCGCAGAGCTTTACGCATTTTTGCTGGTAACCGCCGCCCATCAGCTTGTATGGTTTTAGAAACTTTCACATTGTAAATACCGCGCGCTGCTTTTCGAAGGCTTGAACACCCTTTGTAGCGTTGGGCAATTTGTTGCGCTTCAACGGCGCGCGCTTGCAATAGTTGGCCGCCCATGGCTGAGTTGATATTCTCGACGGGTAAATCAACTTGGCGAAGCAAATAAACCGTAACGGCTTGGCGACGAGGGTCTGAGTTGATTTTACGAAGGCGTCTATCGATAGTGGCATCATCAACTTTGCCAACCTTTGTACCACTTCGTTGCATGAGATAGCGCAGTGCCAACGAGGCGCGAATTTGATCTTTCAATGCGGTGAATGATACACCGCGTTTTCGTAACGTGGCTTTCAGTTTTGCAGGTGTTGAACCTGTTGAACTGGTCATGTTTTTAATCGCCCCGTCTAGTTGGCGATCGGTGATGGATACTTTATTTTTTTTCAGTTCGCTAATTTGTACAGCATCGTTGATAAGCTCTTTAACGGTGCCCTTACGCGAAAGTTGGCGACGACCCAAAGCTTTGTTCAAGCGCATACGTTGGGCAATATCAAAGCCAGTAATTGGACGATCATTAACAACAACATAAACCCGTTGAGAGTTTTTTGGCGGCGTGCTCAAACCTGAAGACGAGGCCGTTCGTGTTGTTGTTGAAGGTAAGGCTGGTGTATATTTGTAGCTTGATGTATCTGGCGCTGTGGTTAAGCCGTTTTTAGTCTGAGCGGGTGCGGGGTTTGATGAATCACTGCTATCGCCCCAAGCATAGTCGGCAACAGAGGCACCAGATGAGCAGCCAGCAAGAAGCAATGCCACTGCAAGTGGTGCCAATTTTGCTGAAAATTTAAAACCTGTGTTCATTCTTGTCCCGATATATCTTTGTCGTCATTTACCTTTCGGCAAATTTATGTGTGTTCAACCATGCAAATGAGCCAAACATATGGCAAATTCGTTAAAACCCTGATCCCACTTTCGCAGATCCAAGCGTCTTAAATTCAAACGACATGAAAATTGCACGTGATCCCGTTGCGTCTCGATCGCCAGAATTTGTATCTTTGTAATATACTTTAAAGCCGAAACAATCACAGTTATACCCGACACCAACGAGATGCGAGTAAGACCTATTTAACCGCAAGTCATAGCGCGCACTGCCGAAAACACTCCAGCGGTCGGTCAAAGAAATTTCTGCATCGCCCCAAATTTGTTCTTGCCGAAGTGGGCGACCATAGGCTGGTGCAGCAGCTATGTTCACGTAATTGACAGAGCCTGAAACTTGGCCGAGTTTGCCTTTTAAGCTTGCCTCATGCGAGCGAATGGCAAAACTGCGATCATCAATTCTAGCTTGATAACTTAAATTCCAATTGGCATTGGGCTGCAATGCCAAAGCCATCACAATGTCAGAGTAATCGCCACTTAAGCCCGAGCCATTGGTGAAACTATTACGCCCTGCAATGTGATAAGATTGTCCAGCGCTGGCGCGTAAAAAACCACCATTGTTAAACATCCAATTATACATCATACCAATGTTAACCCGCGTTCCACCTTCAAAGCGGTCATTGCCCGAAAAGCGGTTGTGAAGAAAAATATTGGAATAGTCTAAGTTCAACGAAACAGCATCTTCATTGCCAATTTCGCTGGTATTAGATTCATTTGGTGCGGTGATAAATTGAAAGACTGGGGTTAAAACCTGTTGACCGTTTTCGCCGCTCTTGACCATTGGCCAACGAAGGTCAATGCCAGCTGTCGGCAAAAGCCGTGCAACGACATTGTCCTGTTTGGCAGATCCTGGCAATTTGTCATTGAAGTACAAATCTCCGCGCAGTCTGGCAAACGGGGTAATAACTGCACCGCCATCGCTAACAATTCGCCGATTCCAATGGGCCTCAATAATTGCGCGTGTTTGATCGTCTGCTTGGTTAGATGTCGGATCGATTGAGAATGGCGTGTCGCGATGTATGGAATATACATTGGTATTTAAACCCAATTGACCGCCAAACACTGGTTTATCAAATAACAAGTTGGAACGCAGATACGGTAAGGCTCGCGGGAAGGTTTTGTTTGCATCGGTGCCGAGCAGACCGTTAAAGTGCAGTGCTTCAGCTGAAAAAAAGTTACGACCGCTTACCCCTGTTAAATGCGCACGGCTAACGATTTCAGTTCGATTGTCGATGTCGTAGCGCCGACCAAAAGTCTCATCGCTCACCAACGTCGCATCCCAACCATAAGACCAGCGGCGGTTGAGTTTAAAATCACCTTTGGTGCGAACAAATCCACGGAACCTGCGGTTGCCTGGGGCCGTGAGTTTTTTGTTGAGCTGGTAGATGCCCGCTGCATCAACACTGTATTCACCGCCCTTTAAGCGATGGCGCCAAGTCGCACGGGCCAACGGTCCTTGTTTGGATGTTAAGAACGGTCGCAATGTGAGGTCGTAATTGTCGGCCAAATTGATAAAGTATGGCACCCCAATGCCAAAGCCATACGTGCTTGAGAAACCAATTTCGGGAGTAAGAAAACCAGTTCGGCGCTTAATCGTCGGGTCTGGATGACTAAATTCTGGCAGCCAAAAAACATCAGCCCCTAAAAATTGGAAGGTAGAATCCTTGTGGTAAATCACCCCTTCTTTTTCGTTGTGGGTAACTTCTGCTGACCTAATTTGCCAAAGAGGACCACCGTTTGGCAAGGTGCATTTTTTACAACGTGTGTATGTGACGTGCTGATAAACCGTCAAGTAACCATCGCGGCGTTTGGCGTAATCAGCCGTTAGTGTGGCATCATTGGTCAGCAACAAACGTAGGTGGCGGGCAAACCCATCGCGAAACTTGTTTTGCAATTGCGCCACATCGGCTTGCATAATGTTGCCACCAGGTTCACGTAAATGAACACTACCAACCGCGCGCATACGATCATTCTTTTTATCGTAAACGACCTTGGTTGCGATAAGCACATATTTGCCATAGGTGATAACCACTCGGCCTGTTGCTGTAGCAATTTGGGTGCGGGCATCATAAGTCAGTTTGTCGGTAACAACGTTTAGGCGCGAACCTTTTGGTGGGGTTTTGAGTTCTGGGTCAACCTTGCGAGGCGCATCATTCAAATCTTTTTCAAATGCAGCAAACGCTGGTGATGA
>JAMOMM010000462.1 GCA_027067085.1 Hyphomicrobiales bacterium | reverse complement strand
GCAGCGAAAAAATGCCATGAGCTTATTCCGTTGTGCCACCCATTATTGATCTCAAAAGTATCCGTTGATTTCACACCTGATCGTGACAACAACAAAATTGATGTGGTTTCTTTGGTCAAAATTACTGGCCAAACTGGTGTGGAAATGGAGGCGCTAACGGCTGTTAGTGTGGCCTGCCTAACACTGTATGATATGTGCAAAGCTGTGGATCGCGCCATGGAAATTTCAGACATTAAAGTGCTTGAAAAAGACGGCGGCAAATCTGGGCGCTATGTCCATGGTGAAAGCTAATGAGCCTTTTACCTGTCGAAGATGCCAAAGAGCAAATCCTTGCAGGCGTAAAGCTTTCATCTAGCGAAACTATTGAACTCGATCACGCCGCTGGACGTGTGCTTGCCAGTGACTTAACCGCCAAACGCAACCAACCACCCTTTGATGCATCTTCAATGGATGGCTATGCGGTTAAAGCGTTGGATGTGGGCGATGCGCCATGCTCTTTACAACTGATTGGTGAAGCAGCGGCGGGGCAAGCGTTTGATGGTGAAATTTCACAAGGCCAGTGCACCCGTATTTTCACTGGCGCGCCCCTTCCAAAAGGTGCTGATGCTGTTGTGATGCAAGAAAATACCGAGCGTGATGGCAACAGCGTTTCAATCTTACAATCTGTAAGTGTTGGTAATTTTGTTCGCCCAATTGGTT
This sequence comes from Hyphomicrobiales bacterium, assembly GCA_027067085.1. Lineage (GTDB taxonomy): Bacteria > Pseudomonadota > Alphaproteobacteria > Rhizobiales > Aestuariivirgaceae > JALWJW01. Next base: position 6,257 of record JAMOMM010000462.1, on the reverse strand, counting down.
TGGATTTTAAAGACGGTGAGAAGGTTCTAACAACTGGTACCAAGCTAAATACTGGCAGCATAGGTCTATGCGCGTCAATGAATTGCGCAACAGTTGATGTTCGAAAAAAGCCAACGGTTGCTATTTTGGCAACTGGCGATGAATTAGTTGAGCCAGGACAAGTGACAAGACCTGACCAAATTGTATCGTCCAATTCAGTTTCGTTAGCTGCTGCAGTGCGCGCTTTTGGTGGAGAACCAATTCAGTTAGGTATTGCTCCTGATAACCTTGATAAAATCACCGCTGCTATTTCTGGGGCAGCTCAAGCCGATATATTGTTGACCATTGGTGGTGCATCTGTTGGCGACCATGACTTGATTGGTCCTGCATTTACTCAACTTGGCATTGAACTTGATTTTTGGAAAATTGCCATGCGGCCCGGTAAGCCATTAATTTTTGCACGACAAGGCGATCAACGAGTGATCGGTCTTCCTGGTAATCCTGTTTCTGCTCTCGTTTGCGCGCGGATTTTTCTAAAGCCGCTGATTCAAAAAATGTTGGGTTTGAGCCATCAAGACGAAATTTCTTATGGGACTTTAGCTGGTGATTTACGGGAAAATGACCAACGCCAAGAGTATATGCGCGCTTGCTTTGAAGTTGATGAAAATGGAAAAAAGACTCTTCAACCATTCAACAAACAAGACAGTTCTATGCAAATGACCTTTGCGCGCTCTGATGTTTTAATCATTCGCCCACCTTTTGCAGCGGCCCTTAAAAAGGGCGATAGAGTTCCTTATCTTGCTATAGATTACTAATATATTATGAAAATCTAATATAAATGTCGCAGGTGACGTAAAGAGATGTGACGTAATGCGCAACGTTAACCTAAACTCTTCTAACTATTGCCATATTTGCTCCCTTATTCGAACATGAATTAGGTAGAGAACGCGCCTCGAAATTTAGTATTTAGGGGCATGAGTTCATGTTTACACAACCATCAACACGCAACAATGTTTTACGCGCGTTTGTTTTATTTATTATTATGTTCGTGCTTTTAGGCGTTATGGCCATTCAAGCAAGTGCAAAATCGGACCGTTCACAAACCAGTGGCATCAAAGCAACATCAAACTTTAAACAGCCAACGAAAGTTATTCGCAAAAATAAAACTGTGAAAAAAGCGCGTACTAGTAAAACCAAGTATGTCAAACGGGTAGCTAAAACACATAGTGTCAAAACGCGTAGTTTACGTCCACCGTTGCGCAGATCATCAATGCGGGTAGTGGGTCGGTCAAACGGACTGCACCCTCGCCTTCGTTATCTGTTAACAAAAGTTCGCTCGCACTATGGTCGCTCCATTGTGGTTACCTCGGGTTGCCGTTCATACCGTCATAACCGCCGTATTGGTGGTGCCAAGCGGTCAATGCACCTAAAATGTATGGCAGCAGACATTAAGGTGTCGGGTGTGTCTAAAGGTAGTTTACGCCGATATGTAGCCAGCATGGCTGGTCGTGGTGGCGTAGGCACGTATTGCGGACGTTCAATCGTTCACCTAGATGTTGGACCTCGCCGCTCTTGGTATCATGGCTGTGGCACGCGCCGTGCTAAGTCTCGCGGTAAATCACGCCGCAAAGGTTAAGAGTTTTCCACACCTTACTGACACTTATTGTCAGTAAGGTGTGTTGCTCTTGTTCTGGTTTTGATCTATTCATCAAAGAATGGCAAATCCACTTAAATCTATACACGTTCAGGGCGCGCGAGAGCACAACCTGAAAAACGTATCGCTAGAAATTCCTCGCGATAGTCTTATTGTTTTTACGGGCCTTTCTGGGTCTGGGAAATCGTCTTTGGCATTTGATACTATTTATGCCGAAGGACAGCGCCGTTATGTCGAAAGTCTATCGGCTTATGCGCGGCAGTTTTTGCAACTTATGCAAAAACCAGATGTCGATCAGATTGACGGATTATCTCCTGCGATTTCGATCGAACAAAAAACCACCAGTAAAAATCCGCGATCCACTGTTGGTACTGTGACTGAAATTTATGACTATATGCGGTTGCTGTTTGCCCGTGTTGGTACGGCTTATTCGCCTACAACTGGTTTACCGATTGAAAGTCAGACTGTCACACAAATGGTTGATCGTTTGATGAAACTGGAGGCAGGTAGTCGTTTGTATCTACTCGCGCCTATCGTACGTGGGCGCAAAGGCGAATATCGCAAAGAATTTGCCGAATTGATGAAGCAAGGCTTTCAACGTGTGAAGGTAGATGGCGAGTTTTATGAGATTGCTGATGTCCCTGCCCTCGATAAAAAGTTCAAACACAATATTGATGTCGTCGTAGATCGCCTTGTCATAAAAGATGATCTTGGCAATCGATTAGCCGACTCGCTTGAAACAGCCCTTGGATTGGCCGATGGCTTGGCCATTGCTGAGTATGCTGACAAAAAAGATGATGATGGTAACCCAGAGCGCATTACGTTTTCCGAGCGGTTTTGTTGCCCCGTTTCTGGTTTTACAATTGATGAAATTGAACCTCGGCTGTTTTCATTCAACAACCCCTTTGGTGCTTGCCCGTCTTGTGATGGCCTTGGAACTGAGCTTCGTTTTGAGGCTGATTTGGTGGTGCCTGATAAAACCCTAAGCCTGCGCAATGGGGCAATTTTACCGTGGGCAAAAACGGGTAACACATCGCCCTATTACACTCAAACTCTACAAGCCATTTGTCGTAAATATAAGGGGTCTATGACGAAACCCTGGCATGAACTGGACGATAAAATTCGTGATGTGATTCTGAATGGCTCAGGCGATGAAGAAATCACATTTACCTATGATGACGGTTTGCGCAGCTATAAAACCCGTAAATCATTTGAAGGCATTATGGGTAACATCAATCGTCGTTGGCGTGAAACTGACAGTAGCTGGGTGCGTGATGAATTATCACGGTTCCAAACCCACTACCCCTGTAAAGCGTGTGGTGGTTACCGTTTGAAACCACAAGCAGATGCCGTAAAAATCGCAGGCAAGCACATTGGGCATATTTCTGAAATGTCTATTTTGGCGGCGCGCGACTGGTTTGACGGTGTTGATGAGCATTTGAATAGTCAAAAACAAGAAATTGCTGGCCGGATTTTGAAAGAAATTCGCGATCGATTGAAGTTCTTGGTCGATGTTGGACTTGAGTATCTTACCATGTCGCGAAAATCTGGCACATTGTCTGGTGGTGAAAGCCAACGGATTCGTTTGGCTTCACAAATTGGTTCGGGTTTAACGGGTGTTTTATACGTTTTGGACGAACCTTCAATTGGCTTGCATCAACGCGATAACGAGCGATTGTTGGAAACCTTGGTTCATTTGCGTGACTTGGGCAATACTGTTCTTGTGGTGGAACATGATGAAGATGCCATACGCGCGGCTGATTTCGTTGTTGATATTGGCCCTGGTGCGGGAATCCATGGTGGAGAAATTGTCGCCAAAGGCACACCCGATGAAGTGATGAGCAATCCTGCATCGCTGACGGGGAAATATCTTACGGGGATGATGCAAGTCCCAACACCTCTAAAGCGCCGTAAGATTAAAAAGAGCCGACAACTTAAAGTCATCGGTGCTCGTTCAAATAACTTGAAAAATATCACGGCCAACATCCCGCTGGGTGTGTTCACCTGCGTGACGGGCGTTTCTGGTGGTGGCAAATCCAGTTTGCTAATTGATACGGTGTACCGTGCGGCGGCTCGCACTCTTATGCGCGCGCGGGCAATGCCTGCTGCTCATGATCGCATTGAAGGGTTGGAGCACCTCGATAAAATCATCGATATTGACCAATCACCTATTGGGCGCACGCCGCGCTCAAACCCTGCGACCTATACGGGTGCCTTTACACCGATTCGGGAATGGTATGCGGGCTTGCCTGAATCAAAGGCGCGCGGTTATGGCCCAGGGCGGTTTTCTTTCAATGTTAAAGGTGGGCGTTGTGAGACTTGCAAAGGTGATGGTGTTATCAAAATTGAGATGCACTTTTTGCCAGATGTTTATGTGACGTGTGATGCTTGCGAAGGCAAACGCTATAATCGTGAAACGCTGGAGATTAAATTCCGTGACAAATCTATTTCAGATGTACTGGAAATGAATGTCAGCGAAGGCTCTGATTTTTTCAAAGCTGTGCCTGCCGTGCGCGATAAGCTCGTAACTCTTGAACGTGTTGGCCTTGGGTATATTAAGGTGGGACAGCAAGCAACAACCCTTTCAGGTGGTGAAGCACAACGGGTAAAACTAGCTAAAGAGCTAGCAAAACGCGCCACGGGGAAAACGCTATACTTGCTGGATGAACCCACCACGGGTTTGCATTTTCATGATGTGGCTAAGTTGCTGGAAGTTTTGCACGAGCTGGTTGACCATGGAAACTCGGTTGTTGTGATTGAACACAATTTGGAGGTGATAAAAACCGCAGATTGGATTCTTGACCTTGGGCCTGAAGGTGGTGACGGCGGTGGCGAAATTGTTGCTTGCGGAACACCTGAACAAGTTGCCCAAGAACCACGATCTTATACGGGGCGGTTTTTAGGACCAATTTTGTCGCGATCTGGGGAAACTAAAACAGCAGAATAAATTTTGTTTTTAGTTGGACATTACGAAAATCTTCAGTATTGTTACCTTGGGTAAAGGAACGTTTTTGGAGATTGAAATGTCCCTTATAAGAATAAAAACTGCTAAATCACTATTTGCACTTCCAAAAGCATCTGTGATTGCTTTAGGCACGCTGCTTTGCGTGTCCACGCTCGCTACTGTACAAACCTCGACTGTTGAGGCTAGAAATACCGATGGTATTAGCTCTATCGCGCTTAGCCCTGATGGGGCGGTTTTGTTTGCTGGTGGCAGCAATTTGGTTGTCTATAAACTAGATCCAGAAACCTTGAAAGTTGTTAGCCGGCACTGGATAAAGCATAAATCCATTAAGATGGAGGTTTCTAGTGATGGTAAGTACTTGATGATTCAAGATTACCACGATGTGGTGAGAGTGTATGATGCAAAAACCATGAAACTCAAAAAGAAATTGCGCCGTGCTAAACGGTTTGCATATGCAAAACAAGCCAATAAAATTGTTACGGCAACTTATAGCTATGAGTACAAAGAAAAAACCTACTACACCATCGTACGCGTCATCAATGGTGAAACTTTTAAAGAGGAAAAGAAGTTCCGTGTAAAAGGGCAAGTTTCCGACATGGTGCCAGATGCAATGGCCACTAAAATCTCTGTCGTCACACGAGCCATCAAAACACCAGAAGAGAAAAAGGAAGATGCAACTTCTGACATGAGTTACTCTGAACGCTCTGAATTCCAACAAAAACATGATGAAAAAACCAGTGAGCACATTGTTATAAATGTAGCTGATGGTAAAGAAACACGCACAGTCAGCTGGTACTCATTTTGGGGTGAGGCATATATGGTTCGCTCAAAAGATGGTGTCGCTATTTTACCTGCGAGCACTAGAGGCGGTGTCTTTATGAAAGATGCGGGTGGAAGTACCTTTATTAGCACAGGTGATAACAGCCAATATGGTGCCTTGTATGAGATCGAAGAGAAACGAGCTATAGTTGGTACTTCAAATGCGTTGGCCGTCAAAACCGACGATGATGAGGAAGTCACAGAATTCAAGCTTAAAAAGCTTCCAAACTATGACTATCCAGATAATATCATCAAAGGAAAAGACACCTATTTTGCTTCAACAAGGCAATTTAGAGTTATTCGATTTGACCCAATTGAAGGTGTGGAAAAAATTGCACCCATTTATTGAACTTGATAAACAATAGTTTTGCTTGGCGCGGGCGATAAAACAGTTTATTGCCTGCGCTTATCATGACAAAAACATTACATATTATTGGTGGCGGGCTTGCAGGTTCTGAAGCTGCATGGCAGGCCGCACAAGCTGGCGTTGACGTTATCATCCACGAGATGCGTGGCGTGGTTGGCACCGACGCTCACAAAACGGACAAATGCGCTGAGTTGGTTTGTTCAAATTCATTCCGCTCTGATGATGCAGAAAACAACGCGGTTGGCCTGTTACATGCCGAAATGCGTTTGGCTGGTTCGCTTATTATGGCAGCAGCGGACAAAACCCAATTACCAGCGGGTGGCGCACTAGCGGTTGACCGTGAAGGGTTCTCACAAGAAGTTACCGATCAGTTGAGCGCTCACCCCCGTATTACTATTGAACGCGGTGAAATTGCTGGGTTGCCGCCGCAAGAGTGGGAGCATGTTATTATTGCCACTGGCCCCCTCACCTCT
>JAMOMM010000461.1 GCA_027067085.1 Hyphomicrobiales bacterium | reverse complement strand
ACATCAATGTGGCCACGTTTGCCAGGGATTGGTGTTGGTTCGAGTTTTTTACCAGATACGATTTTCGCACCCATGTCTTTTACTTCTCTGATATGGCAGTCAGAGCATTTATCGCCTGTTTTGTTGAACGGGCGGGCACCACCATGGTCTTTGCCTGTTTGAACCCATTCAAAACTGGCTTGACCTGGGTAAAACAATGTGGCGTTGGTTGTTTTTACGTTGGCCCAATCAATATTTGATGTATCGGTGTTTGATTCTGAAGTTGCTGGTTGACTTGTGGATTGGTCAGATGATGGTGTGGCTTTCTGCTTGGCCTTTTCTTTGGCAACGGCAGTTGAGACGGCATCTTTGATACGTGCCTCAACGTCTGCTTCGTTTGCAGCAAAATCGGCAAGTTTTTTCTTTTCTTCAGCGGCTTCTTTGGCTTCAGCTTTTTTCATTCCATCAAGAAAAGTTTGTGGAATAGGGGTAAAGGCAATAGCTGGATCTGGTTTTTCAAGTTCTGCCAACAATTCTTCTGAGGCTAAGTGGCGAACATCTTTATGGGCGATACCTTTGTGGCAATCAATACAAGTTTGACCCGCTTTCATGGCAGCCATATGTTGTTTGCGTGCCCGAGGGCGTTGAAACTCTGGGTTCATTGAATCGATGGTATGACAGTTGCGGCATTCGCGACTATCGGTTTCTTTCATTGCGCGCCAAACATTAGTGGCAAGCTCAAGACGGTGTGCTTCAAATTTTTCTGGCGTGCTAATTGTTCCTATAATTTTGTGGTAGACTTCACGGCTGGCTTTTACTTTGCGGACCATTTTGTGGATCCAAGATTTGGGCACATGACAATCTGAGCAAACTGCACGAACGCCTGTGCGGTTTTGATAGTGAATTGTTTTTTTGTATTCCTGATAAACTGTGTCTTTCATTTCGTGGCAGGAAATACAAAAATTAAGCGTGTTTGTTGCTTCCATTGCGGTGTTAAACCCGCCCCAAAAAATAATACCAGCTGCAAACATAGATATGGCACCCATACCAACGACAGGGACACCCCAAACTTTCCAACTCCGCCAATTAAACATGTTAGACCCTTCCGTAATCACGAAGAAAAACTAAAATATAATAAAAAAAACAGGCGGGATATAAAGCCCGCCTGCATAAATGTGTGGTTCACATCAGGTGACGTGATTGATCCGAATTGACACGTTAAACTTGCCAGTTGGAGCATAGAAACCTTTGATCCGTTTGATTTCTTTTAGCGTTTTAGTATCGTAAACTACGATTTCGCCATTAGGTTTCAAGCTATCTTTACGGTTCCATACTGATACCCAGAATTCGCTGCCATCGGCATTAAATTCTGTATGAAGTGCAACTTTGCCTTCTTCTTCAGTCACAACAATCGTTTTGACGATTTTGCCGGTTTTCTTAGAGATAACCTGAATGGCTTGTTGAACTTCTGGTTCTGGATGCTTGATTTGATCTGCAATCACATAAGGTGAGTTTGGATGAGTACGGATGAATAATCCAGAGCCATCTGTTTCAACTTTTTTGCAGACTTTCCAAGCATTGTCAGGGTGACCTTTTGGATCATTACCCCAACTTGTTACAAGGCCTTCACCAATGTGGGTTGTGCCACTTACAGGGCCGCAGTCTGGGTCAACCCAGTTAGCGCCAGGTCCTGGGTGAGGCATTTTACCAGTTGGAATTGATGCAATAGCTTTTGCGGTTTCAGAATCAATGATTTCCATGTGGTTTGAAGCGTTTGCTGCAATTTGGAAATAACGTCCAGTTGGATCAAAGAACCCATCGTGAAGGAATTTCTTTGTGTCCATTTGAACAATTTTCAAATTTTTCAGGTCTTTATAATAAACCTGCCACATTTGGCCCAACTCTTTGGCAGAAACCAAGAAAGATGATTCATGGGGGGTTGTGTAAACCGCTGCAACACGTGATTCATTGACGTATTTGCCATCAACATTGACACCGCGTGTTGAAATCACTTTTAGCGGGTTCATGGTTTTAGAATCCACGATCACGAAATGAGGAGGCCAGTAGCCGCCACCGATTACGTATTTACCATCTCCAGAAATGGCAACATCGCGAGCATCATAAGCAACTTGTACTTCTGAAACGCGCATTTTGTCAGGTGTTTGCCATAAGTCGATTTTAGTTAGCTTGCCATCACGGCCCATGGTGTACCAGAAACGGCCTATGTTTTTAACTTTTTCTTTCGAATGGTGCTCAGCAGTTTTTAGTACGTGTACAGCATAACCAGTTTGGATATGGGCAACGATTTCATGCTTGTCGCCATCAACAACAGCAACTTTACCTGCATCACGCTCGATAACGAGGAAGAAGTTTTTCCAGTTACGGCCGTGTAGTGGTTTTGTTGGGTAGTCTTTTTCATCAACAAAAACTTTAATGCTCTTACGCATTTCGGCAATTGATAGCTCTGCTGGTACAGGTGGTTTGATTTGAATGTATGTTGCTAAGTTAGAGATTTGTTCTTTGGTGAAAATGTCATCAAAGTTATTCATGCCACCTTCGGTGCCAAGTGTGATGATTTTTTCAAGGCGTTTTTGGCCTAGTTTTAAAGTGTTTACTGGTTCAAGGTTTTTACCTGTCGCACCTTTACGCAATACGCCGTGACAACCAGCGCAACGCTGGAAGTACAATGTTTTGGTTTCTTTAAAAGCTTTTTCCGACATTTTTGGAGCAGCATTCTCAGCAGCCGCGGCGGCGGCTCCCAAAGTCAACGCCGTTCCCATCACCAATGCAGTGGCGACACTCGCCATAATTGATTTCTTCATAAAGTTATCCTCTCAATATCTTTTGATGGCATACTCCACCATGCGAAATCTAATCCCAACGCGGATTTCTCATATTGATAATTATCAAGAGTTGAGAGGTATTTTTTAAAGCCAGAAGCGGCATATGACATCATGCTAAAGCCAGCTGTCCTTGCCGTGAAGTTGGGGATTGGCTGGGTGCAAGCTATTTGAGAATTTGAATGTGCCGTCTAAACTGGGAGGGTTTTGTCGCAGTGAATTTAATGCCGCGAACAAAACTGTGTTGCGGGTGGTGCTGAATAATCAATTTGATAATTGAACGGTTTTTCAATCAAAGAACCCAAGGGTCTTTCCAGTTTCCAATTTCCAATTGTGATATTTAATTTAGGCAACCTAAATATACGCCTATCCTGATAATAAAGCTGCTTTTGCCATAACAATTGTGCTGACTTCATCAATTCGTTTTAATGGTAAGCGTATTGATGGGCCAGATATGGAAATTCCAGCGATTGCTTCGCCGTGAAAATTAAAAATAGGGGCCGCGATACAACGCATACCAGTGCTTTTTTCTTCATCGTCAAATGCAAACCCTTGTGCTTTTATTTTTGACAGTTCTTTGCGGAGTTGATCTGGGTCTGAAAGAGTGTTGCTGGTAAATGATTGTAGGTTTTTTTGTTCGAGGTAGGTTTTTACCTTGGATGGTTCGGCATGGGCTAATAGAGCTTTGCCAATGCCTGAAGCATGCATGGGTGATTTTGTGCCTGGTGGAAAAAACGCTCTAATGTTTTCATAGGTTTCAACTTGGCTAATAAACATGACTTTACCGCCCACTTCGGTGCCCAGATTTGCGGTTTCGCCAGTTTCTTCCATTAATGTGCGCATGATAGGGTGAGCACGCTCAACAATACCAGTACGCCGCAAAAAAGCTGATCCAAGTCGAAAACTCTCTGGCCCGATGAACCATTCTTGCGTTGAAGTATCCATCTCAACGATTTGGCGGGTTTCATAGGTTGATAAAATTCGATAAATGGTCGCGGGGGATTGGTCCAGCGCTTCAGAGATTTCAGAAAGAGTCATACCAGCCTTTTTAGAAAGGCAATCAAGAACGTTCAAGGCACGATCAAGGGATTGAATTTTATTTTGCGATGTTTTGTCATAAAAACTCTTTGGTCGACCGCGTAGGCGTCTCTTCTTATCCATCAGATTTATCCCTGGTTGAAATTTTTTCATATTTGAGTATGACAAAATTGAAAATAATGAAAAACTCTAACTATTTAAATATAAACGGTTTTTTACGATATATCAAATAATGAAAAACATTTTCAAAAAAATTGAAAACCAAACGTGACTCCTGTTTAATAAATGAAAAATTAATGGAGTAGTTTAAATTGAGCTTTCAGAACCCTGTTTTTATTCCTGGACCGACAAATATCCCAGAAGTTTTGCGTCGCGCATGTGATATGCCGACCATGGATCATCGCTCGGCACATTTTGCTGATATTTTGCAACCCGCACTAAGTGGTGTCAAAAAAGTACTTAAAACGCAAGCGGCAGAAGTGTTCTTGTTTCCATCAACAGGTTCTGGTGGCTGGGAAACAGCTTTAACCAATACACTGAGTGCAGGCGATACTGTTTTGGCATGTAACAATGGCATGTTCAGTCAAAAATGGATTGATATGTGCGAGCGTCATGGTTTGAACGTTGAAGCCATTAGTGTGCCTTGGGGGCAAGGTATTCCAACTGACCGCTATGCAGAAATTTTGGCGGCGGATAAAGACCATCAAATTAAAGTGGTGCTGGCAACGCACAATGAAACGGCAACAGGTGTGGTTTCTGATGTAGCAGCCGTAAGGGCGGCAATGGATGCATCAAACCATCCTGCCATGCTGTTTGTTGATGGTGTTAGTTCTATTGGTTCGATGGATTTTCGCATGGATGAGTGGGGCGTTGATGTGGCCGTAACGGGTTCGCAAAAAGGTTTCATGATGCCTGTTGGACTTGCGATTGTGGCATTCAGCTCTAAAGCAATGGCGGCGCTAGAAAGCGCAACTTTACCGCGTTGGTATTTTGATGTGCGTGATATGCAAGCTGGTTATAAGGTCAATGGTTATCCTTATACCCCTCAAGTGGGGTTGCTTAATGGCTTGAAAATTTCTTGTGAAATGCTTTTGGATGAAGGCCTCGACAATGTTTTTGCGCGCCATGCCCGTATTGCGCAAGGTGTTCGTGATGCTGTTGCTGCTTGGAATATGGAGCTTTGTGCGGTATCGCCCGAGGTTTACTCGAACTCTGTAAGCGCCATTTTGACACCACAAGGATTTAATGCAACCGAGCTGGTTACGCACGCATCAGTTAAATATGGTTTGTCGTTTGGCGGTGGTCTTGGCCAAGTGGAAGGAAAACTCTTCCGTATTGGGCATTTGGGCAGTTTGACCGATGTGATGGCTTTGTCTGGTATTGCGACCGCTGAAATGTGCATGGTTGATCTTGGCTTGAAGGTAAAGCTGGGTTCAGGTGTGGCGGCTGCGCAAGAGTTTTATCGCTCGGATGTGCCTCAGAAACAACAAGCTGCAGCATGAGTGAACACATGATAATTCCAACGATTGGTGATATGCTGCGCGCGCATGAACGCATAAAGCCCCACATTCATAAAACGCCTGTTTTAACCTCTAGTTATTTCAATGAGCTGACAGGTGCCGAGCTTTTCTTTAAGTGTGAGAACTTTCAAAAAGCTGGTGTCTTTAAAGCACGTGGAGCTTCAAACGCGGTTTTTTCCTTGGGCAATGATATGCTTGAAAAAGGCGTTGCGACTCATTCATCTGGTAACCACGCATTAAGCTTGTCTTACGCGGCAGGCCGCAGAGGTATTCCGTGTACGGTTGTTATGCCACGCACCGCACCGCAGGCCAAAAAGGATGCCGTTAAAGGGTATGGCGGGCGGATCATTGAGTGTGAACCCTCAACCAGTTCGCGCGAAGCTGTTTTTGCTGAAGTCGTTGCTGAAACTGGCGCAGAATTTGTTCACCCCTATAATGACCATCGCGTTATTGCGGGGCAAGGAACATGTTCAAACGAGCTACTAAAACAGGTTGAAGGTCTTGATGCTGTCATCGCGCCGATTGGCGGCGGCGGGATGGTTTCTGGCACTTGTCTGACCCTATCAAACTTGGCACCTGAAGTAAAAATTTATGCCGCTGAACCAGAGCAAGCAGATGATGCCATGCGCAGCTTTAAAGCTGGCCATATCATTGCAGATGATGCGCCTGAAACAATAGCGGATGGCTTAAAAGTGCCCCTTAAAGATTTGACGTGGCATTTTGTTTCAAACCACGTGAGCGATATTCTCACGGTTTCTGAACAAGAAATTATTGATGCCATGAAACTCATTTGGAAACGAATGAAAATCGTTATGGAGCCCAGTAGTGCGGTGCCGCTAGCAGCGATTATCAAAAACAAAGACACTTTCGCTGGAAAACGCGTTGGTATCATCATAACAGGCGGCAATGTCGATCTTGACTTGCTGCCATGGCTAAAGAATTAAATTGGAGAGAAAAATGAGTGCGACTATCAATTATGATGATCTAGATGTTGGCTATGATGTGCCAGCTGTACCGGGAATGGATGAAGCTGATATTCAAACGCCATGCCTGATTATTGATCTGGATGCACTGGAACGTAATGTCAAAAAAATGGGCGATCATGCTAAAGAAATGGGTGTTCGTCATCGCGCTCACGGCAAAATGCACAAATCTGTTGATGTGGCTAAGCTACAAGAAAAACTGGGTGATTCAGTTGGTGTTTGTTGTCAAAAAGTTTCAGAAGCCGAAGTTTTTGTTCGTGGTGGTATTAAAGATGTCATGGTGTCTAATCAAGTTCGTGACCCTGCCAAAATTGACCGTCTAGCGCGGATGCCAAAACTTGGCGCTCGTATTTTGGTTTGCGTTGATGATCCTGAAAATGTCGCAGATCTAGCGGCGGCGGCTCAAAAACACGGCACCCAACTTGAATGCCTTGTTGAAATTGATTGTGGCGCTGGTCGTTGTGGGGTTACCTCATCGCAAGAAGTCGTCAATATTGCAAAGCTGATTGATGCCGCAGACGGTTTAAAATTTGCTGGCATTCAAGCCTATCAAGGCGCGATGCAACACATGGACATTTATCTCGACCGCAAAGAAAAAATTG